>NZ_JBFUFF010000111.1:0-19867 GCF_056403555.1 Rhizobium sp. P2_G2 | reverse complement strand
CTCCACGGTGAGGCCGATTGGATGAAGATGCAGGACGCGGCAAAGCTCTTTCCCGACAACGGTGGCATCGTCATCGGCGAACGCTACCGGGTCGACAGAGACAGCGCGGCAGCGCGCTCGTTCCGTGCCGACAACGCCGAGACCTGGGGCGCCGGCGGCAAGTGGCCGCTGCTGTGCTTCGACGGTTCGTTCGGATCCTCGCACGGCATCGTGTTCGCCGGTTCCGGCGGCTTCAAGACGACGTCCGTGACAATTCCGACGGCCCTCAAATGGGGCGGCGGCCTTGTCGTCCTCGATCCGTCGAATGAGGTGGCGCCGATGGTGCTTAAACAACGCAAGAATGCTGCGCGCTTCATTCGTATTCTCGATCCGAAGGAACCGGAAACGGGGTTCAACGCGCTCGACTGGATCGGTCGCTTCGGCGGGACGAAGGAGGAGGATATCGCCTCGGTCGCATCGTGGATCATGAGCGATAGCGGCGGTGCGCGTGGTGTCCGCGACGACTTCTTCCGCGCATCGGCCTTGCAGCTGTTGACCGCGCTGATCGCCGACGTCTGCCTGTCCGGTCACACCGACCAGGAGCACCAGACCTTGCGTCAAGTGCGTTCCAATCTGGCCGAACCCGAGCCGAAACTGCGCGAGCGGTTGCAGGAGATCTACGACAATTCGAACTCGGACTTCGTGAAGGAAAACGTCGCCGCCTTCGTCAACATGACACCGGAAACCTTCTCCGGCGTGTACGCGAATGCGGTCAAGGAAACGCACTGGCTATCCTACACCAACTACGCCGCGCTCGTATCGGGATCGACCTTCTCGACCGACGCGCTCGCGGACGGCAAAACCGACGTGTTCATCAACATCGACCTGAAGACGCTGGAGACGCATTCCGGGCTCGCCCGGGTGATCATCGGCTCGTTTCTCAACGCGATCTATAATCGCGACGGCGCGGTGAAGGGTACGGCGCTCTTCCTCCTCGATGAGGTCGCACGCCTCGGCTACATGCGCATTCTGGAAACCGCGCGTGATGCAGGCCGCAAGTACGGCGTCACGCTCACCATGATCTATCAGTCGATCGGCCAGATGCGCGAAACCTACGGCGGCCGCGATGCGTCGAGCAAATGGTTCGAGAGCGCGAGCTGGATATCCTTCGCCGCGATCAACGATCCGGACACCGCCGACTACATCTCGAAGCGCTGCGGCATGACCACGGTGGAGATCGACCAGGTCAGCCGCAGTTCCCAGTCGAGGGGATCGTCACGGACGCGGTCGAAGCAACTCGCAGCCAGACCGCTGATCCAGCCCCATGAAGTCCTGCGCATGCGCGCCGATGAGCAGATCGTGTTCACGGCCGGGAACCCGCCGCTTCGCTGCGGCCGCGCGATCTGGTTTCGGCGCGAAGACATGAAGGCGTGCGTCGGCACGAACCGGTTTCACAAGATCGGAAAAACGCTCGAAGCCTGACGGATCCGGCCGGCGCGCAGTGCAACGAGCAAGGCTGATCCGGGAAAATGAAGAGTATCGGAGAAATCAGCATAGATGGGGTAATCGGCTTCGTGCCCCATCCTCGCCAACCGGAAAGGAAGGAGAGCGCTGCACTTCGAGCTGATGATAAAACGCGGTCTGTACGAAGCAGCCGCAAGCATCAGAAAGTGAAGCGCAGCCATGAATCATTACGCCGGCCTCGACGTCTCTGTCAAAGAAACAAGCGTTTGTATTGTCGATGCAAACGGAAAGATCTGCCGCGAGAGAAAGGTAGTCTCTCATCCGGAGGATCTGGTCGCCATCCTGAGTGATCCCGCGTTTAGTCTGGAACGAGTTGGCCTCGAAGCCGGACCAATGTCTCAATGGCTGTTCGAAGGGCTGGCGAAGGCCGGCCTTCCGGTATTCTGTATCGAGACACGTCACACAAAAGCGTTCCTAAAGGCTCTGCAAACGAACAAGAGCGACCGCAACGACGCACGCGGCATTGCCCACATGATGCGGGTCGGCCTTTTCAAGGACGTACACGTGAAGACGCTTACGAGCCAGAAGCGCCGCGCCTTGCTGACGGCTCGCTCGCTGTTGCAGGAAAAGGCGATAGCTTTCGAAAACGACATGCGCGGGCTGCTACGCAATTTCGGATTGAAGGTCGGCCAGGTTTCAGGGGGCAAGTTCGAAGAAAGAATTCGCGAACTCGTTGAGGCGGACCCCGATCTGGCAGAAATTATGGAGCCTTTGCTCGCTGGGAGACGCAAGCTGCGCGAAGAATTCGCCAAACTGGAGAAGAAGGTTCTCCAAGAGGCGAGGAATGATAAAATTTGCAGGCGGCTGATGACGGTTCCGGGGGTTGGGCCGGTTGTCTCGCTTGCCTATGTCTCGACCATCGACGTTCCCAGCCGGTTCCGCCATTCGCGGGCAGTGGGAGCCGTACTGGGGCTTACTCCTGTGCTGAACCAGTCCGGTGAAAGCAACCGGGTCGGTCATGTTTCTCTCTGCGGAGATGCCATGATGCGTGTGCTTCTGTATGAGGCGGCACAGACGATGCTGACGCGTGTGGTGAAGTGGTGCTGGCTCAAAACATGGGCGATGAACATCGCCAAGCGGCACGGCAGAAAGAAAGCCACCGTTGCATTGGCGCGCAGGCTTGCCGTGGTGATGCATCGAATGTGGGTGGACGGCTCAGAATTCCGCTGGACGCGGGAGGAGAAGACCGCCCCGGCGGCGGCATAATCCAGTTCGGCAAACAAGGCGACTAAGGGAAGAAGAATTCAAAGTTCTGCCAGGCGGCGGAAGACGTCCTTCGCGGACGATGGTGATGTGAGTTCGTGGCGGCGCTTATACCGATGAAACCTCATCAGGATGCAGCATAGATTGGACCACATCATCTACTGGACCCCATGATGGGAGGGCTGTGTGCCGATCCCGGAGAGAAGCACGGGCCGCGAAGAGGCGTTGAACGTCGCATAAGTGGAAACTTGAAAAGGGCTTGACCTTAACACGCCGATTAGAGAAGTGGCCGCCCAACGGGCGGGATTTCGGGAATTCTCGTCGGTAGAGTCGAGGAAGGGCGCGGTGGCCGGCCCCTTGCGAGGCTCGCTCCGTTTCCCTTCCCCGCTCATCAAACCGGACGTGCGGATTTCCCGCATCCGGCGGCCGGCGTCACTGATATCGCAATCGAGCCCTTCGATGCTTGCGTTCCCTTTGGCAAGGGCGTGACGCGGGACACGGCGATCGACGACGCGATGAAGATGGCGCTCGAGGTCGGCCCGCTACCGCGCGCTCGCTGATCAGCCCCACGACATACGCGCCCGCGCCTCGGCTGCGGTTCGTGCCGCCTTCGCGGACCACCCCGGCGAGCGGTCGGTGATGATTGACGGTCGGCATGGATCGTCACCGCGCGCAATCCGCTATGACCGCAGTTGGCACGTCGGAGACCTGAGGTCTCGGCTCGTCTTGGCCCATTGCGGATATTGGTCATACCGTGGACCTAGGTATTGCAAATAACGTTCGCACTCTAGGCGGCCGCGGACATCGCAAGGGCCCGTTCTCGAAAACTAGCCACGGAACCACCATCCCGCTTCCGACCGGYCCGAGTCTCCTGTGGCGTGCATCCCATGAAAGCCTTGTAGACCTTGGTGAAGTGAGAATGGCTGACAAACCCGGAGGCAACCGCGACGTCGATCAGTGGGATCATGGAGTTTTCCAACAGGGAATGCGCACGTTCGATGCGGAGCTGTCTATAGAATATGCTTGGGGTCATTCCGATTTGAAGTTGGAAGAGCCGTTCAAGATGACGGCGGGTCACCCCGGAGGAAGCGACGAGTTCCTTCATGCTCAACGGATCGGCGACCGTCCGCTCCATGAGCTTCACGACCGGAAGCAGCGGCGAGGATATTCTCTCCAGACGCATGTGCAGCGCCATCGCCTGTCGGTCGGCTCGACCGCGGACCCGACCTTGAAGGGCGATCTCATTGATCGAGTCCCGCAGGTCCTGGCCAAAGTCCTGTTTGATAATTTCGAGAACTAGATCGAACGAGGCCGCTTCGCCTGCGCACGTGTGGAGGAGCCCGTCGATCTCGAAAAACGCCCTCGAGAACACCACATCGGGGAAATTCTCGACGCTCGACCCGAACATGCTCCAGTGCACTGCGCAACGGCGACCGTCGAGGAAACCGTGTTCCGCGAGCATGAGCGCGCCGCGGCCGATGCCGGCCACAGAGCCCCCACGCGTCAACGCCTCTCTTGCCCACGCGATCAAACGTGCTGGAAATGGCTCTCGTCTGTCTCCAGGCAAAAGTGCAAGAAAGCGCGTACGGTCGTGCGCCTTTGTGTTCCGCGCCGCCTCGATATCACGGTCGACCAGGAGGCGCAGCCCACAGCTCGTGTGAACCGACGAGCCCCGTTGAGCGACAATCTCCCAAGAATACGCTCGGTGGCCCAATACCTCGTTGGCGATCCGCAGCGGGGCGGTCAGGGAAGTGAACGCGAGCAGGGAGAAGCCATCAGAAAGGAATATGCTGAAGTGCCGGCGCAAGGTCGAGAGCACTGCGATACCTCCATATCTACCGTTTGAGAGCGCCGCCGAGGCCACCACAAGGAGTGAGCGGATCGGACAAGCCGACAATCATCTGCGACCGGCTGGTTAACCTGCAAGGTCTGGATAAGAAAGGAACCCGCCGATGGCGGGTTCGGAAACATCGACGTCGGCCTATGCCGGATCGGCGTTTAGCCGAGCCATGGCGGCGGGCCTGGTCGCCGCTCTGATGGCCCCAATGATGCCAGCGATGAGGATCAATGACGGGAGCGCGATCGCCAGCGGGCCTGGTGTGCCGGTCAGGATGTCGAAACCAGAAATCCCGAAGTAGGCGACCACGGCAAAGCCGACGGTCGCGAGAGCCGGCATCACCTTGGTCTTGATGGGCTGGTTTGGTTCAAGGGTCGGGTTCTTGGCGAAGTACGCAATGACGGCGACCGAGACGAGCGTCATCAGCACGATGATGCAGATCACCGCGATGTTGGCGACCCATGCGAAGAGGGTGAGCAGCGGGTTGAGGCCGGCGATCGCGAAGATCGAGATGACTGCGAGAGCGATGATCGTTTGGACGACGGTGCCGCGGTGAGGGCTCTGGTGGGTGTCGTGGGTTCGTCCAAGCCAGGAAGGGATCATGCCTTCTTTGCCCAGGTAGTAGAAATAGCGGGCGACGTGATTGTGGAAGGCGAGCAGGCAGGCGAACACGCTGGTCACGAACAGGACGCGCATGGTGACTGCCAGCCAATTGCCGACATACTGGTTCGCGATGTTGAAGACGAACTGGATCGGGTCACCGAGAGCCTGAATCTGACTGACGATCGTCGAGGTTCCGGCGGCTTCCACAATCCAGATCGTCGAGATCGAGTAGAAAGCGCCAATCAGAAGTACTGCGGCGTAAGTGGCGCGGGGAATTGTCTTGCGCGGTTCCCTGGCCTCATCGCTGTAGAGGGTGGTCGCCTCGATGCCGATGTAGCAGCCGAACGCGAAAACGAACGTCACGCCGAGGGCCGACGTGCTGGGCATGCCCGTGAGCGACAGCGGAGCAAGGTCAAACCCTCCCGGGACGCCCTTCAGGACGATCGCGAGGTCAAGGATGAGGATAACAGCGAATTCCGCCAACACCAAAATTCCAAGTACCTTGGCCGAGAGGTCGACGCGGCGGTAAGCAAGCACGCCGATCAGCGCCGACGCGCCGAGGCTGAATGCCCACCAAGGCACATCGAGGCCTGTGAATGTCTTGATGAGGTCGGTGCAGACCGGACCGAACATACCGGACATGCCGATCTGCATGCAGTTGTAGCCGAGCAGGGCGATCAGAGCGGCAGCGCCACCCAAGCTTTTGCCGAGACCCTGAGTGATAAGCGTGTAGAACGCGCCCGCATTTTGCACGTGTCTGGCCATGGTCACATACCCGACCGAGAAGATCAGCACCAAGACCATCATGAGAATGAAGGCAGGTACGATGGCGGTTCCGTTCCCGAACAAGATGGCGACTGGGAGAACCCCCGCCATGTTCGTGAGTGGTGCTACGGCGGACACAACCATGAGCGTGATGGCGGCGACACCGAGTGCGCCAGCCCGCAAGCCACGATCAGCCGGCTCCTGAATTTGTGACATCAAAATTCCCCTTAGCTAGAGTGTCTCGGTGTATTGGTTCATTATTATCACCAATGGTTACTTATCATGTGAAAAATTTTGAGGATGTCAAGGTAGTTTCGTTTAAAACATCCAAGATTTCCAGCGGGTTGAGAGGCATGTCGTGCCGGAAGGAGAAACGTGAAACGCCGCGGCGAGACGACTCTCCACGGTCGATTTGCTAGGGAAGTTTCGCGGCTACGAACCTCCGATCGCGGCCGTCTCTACAGTCCATGTTACGCCGTCGTTTAAGCCCGGGTGGCTCAGGCAGTGGACAGCTCCCTTTTGGCGCGAACGATGTTGGGGTGCGGCTCCGCGCCGATCGCCCTCGAAATCTCGATGGAAGCGCCAACGACGAGATACGCGGCCTTGCGCTGCAGCTCCGGCGTCATCCTCGAGGCAACGCCCGCGATCGCGACCGATCCGAAAGAATAGCCATCGGAGGAGAATATTGGCGAAGCGACACCGCTTGCTTCCGCCTCGAAGGAGCCTGGCGCAAGAGCGTATCCGCGTTCACGTATTTGCTGGAGATGATCGCGCAAGTCGGCCGCGCGGACCGTCGTCTCCGTGTACCGGGGCAGATCATCCGAGAGCAGCGAGTCCTGCTTGTCCTGGGAAGCGAACGAGATATATGCCAGTCCTGACGCAGAGGCATGGAACGGCAAGAGCTGAGAAGGGTTGACCCACACCCGGGTCGAGCGCTTGGGTTCGGTCACGGCCACCGTGATCATCGCTTCGTCGGTCGCCAAAGTCGCGTGGGCGGTCTCCTCGATTTCCTCGGCGATCCGGTCAAGTACCGGGCGGATGAGTTCGATCAAGGGGAAGCTTGCCTCCCGGACACGGGCTAACCTCAGCACCGCGATTCCCAATCGGTACTTTTTGGTCTCCGCATGTTGTTCGATGAAGCCATTGCGGATCAGTGCCACCAGAATCCTCAGAGTTGTCGCCTTATCCATTTTCGCCTTGCGCGCGAGGTCGCTCAGCCCCCATTCCGGTTGTTGCACCGTGAAGAACGAAAGCAAAAATAGTGCCCTGTCCACACTCTTCATCATCTGGGCAGGCTCTGCGGATTCGGGTTTCGCCACGATTTTCTCTCCGTGCTTGGGTGCTACTTGACAGAAGTCCGAACGTATTGCAAGATTTTAGAAACGCTGGTGATAATAATGAACCGATTGTCGCCAGTCAACTCAAAATTCACAATGCGCTTCGCGATTGTCCGAAATTTTCGGACGCCAGCCGGAGACGGCGAATGCGCAGAAAACGAGGACAATAACCCAAATGGACGAGTCGGAAATCGGCCGGCTCCGGGACGCTGCAGTTCCGGGGGATAGATCGCTTGTTGCCAAAGGGTTGGTGAGGGCCGYCCCTGGTAAACCCGTTGACGTAATCTCGCTCTCGCCCCGTCGCATGGTGGGAGGCGCAGCCGGATTTTGGGCTGACCGCTGCCTCCGTGCGCCGACCATGGACCCGCACAGCCGGATTGAACCGTATGGGTGCGGAGCGGACGTGTCCACGTCTGTGCCGCACCAATTCCTTCACCTCAAAACAGCATGGATTAAGCTCTGATGTCTGCCGCAACCGAAAAGCATTTGCCCGAGAAAGCACCGGTGGTCGTGATCGGTGGGGGTATCATCGGGGTATCCTCCCTCTATCACATCGCGAAGAAGGGGGTGGAGGGGGCGGTCCTCATCGAGCGCAAACAACTTGCCAGCGGGACGACCTGGCATGCCGCGGGTATCGTTGGGCAACTTCGGGAATCCGGTGCGCAGACCGCCTTGTCGAAATACACCGCTCGCCTCTTCACTGAACTGGAGGGTGAGACCGGGCAGGCGACCGGGTACAAGCAGAACGGCACCTTGCACCTCGCACTTTCCGACATCCGCATGGAGCAACTCCTGCGAAACCACGATCATGCGAGGAGGATGGAGATCGAGAGTCATATGCTGTCGATCCCGGAACTGAAGGAATTGTGGCCTCTCGTCAGCTACGAGGGGGTGAAGGGTGGTTTCTTCGTGCCTTCCAACGGCCAGGTAAATCCGCTGGATGTCACGCAGGCCATGGCGCGAGGCGCGAAGAACAACGGGTCCATGATATTCGAAAACACCGTGGCGATCAAAATCCTGACGAGGAACGGCCGCGTCGTCGGCGTCGAAACCGATAGAGGTGTCATTGCCACTGAAAAAGTACTGCTCGCCGGAGGCATGTGGTCCGCCCGCTTTGCCAAGAAGCACGGGGTGACCGTGCCGCTTCACGCTGCGGAGCATTTCTACATTGTGACCGAGGCCGTTCCTGACCTGCCTCGCACTTTGCCATGTCTCGTCGTCCAGGAAGAGCGCACCTACTGGAAAGAGGATGCTGGCAAGCTCCTGATCGGCGGCTTCGAGGCCAGGGGCAAGGCGTGGGCTCAGGACGGCATTCCCGAAGACTTCGAATTCGATGAACTGCCTTTCGACATGGAACACGTCGAACCCGTCCTCGAAACCATCTTCGCTCGCATGCCTGCGCTCGCCGAGATGGGCATCAAGACGTTTTTCAACGGACCTGAAGCCTTCACTGTTGACGGTCGTCCGTATTTGGGCCCTGCGCCTGAAATGCCCGGCCTCTATCTTGCGACAGGGATGAATTCGAACGGGATTCTGAACTCGGGCGGCGTGGGATACACCATGGCCGAGTGGCTCACCGACGGCTATCCCAGCCGCTCCATGAGCTCGATGCTGGCCTCGCGTGCGCATCCGTTCCAAGCCAACACGAGGTACAATGTCGACCGTGTCGGTGAATCGGTCGGTTTTCACTACGGGATACATTGGCCTGGCCGACAGATCGAGACCGCTCGCGGTGTGCGACGTGTCCCTCTTCACGACAAGCTTTCCGCCGCCGGTGCGGTTTTCGCAGAGCGCATCGGCTGGGAAGTTCCGATGTTTTTTGACAATTCCGGCGAAGGCTGGCAGGACAAACCTTCGATCGGCGAGCAATACTGGTCGACGTCGGTTGCCGCGGAATGCGCCGCTGCTCGTGACGCGGCGGTCATTCTGGACCAGTCGATGTATGGGAAGCTCATCGTGCAAGGTCCCGACGCCGTGAGGGCGTTGAACCATGTGTGCGGTGCCCAGCTCGATGTTTCCGTTGGGACGTCGGTTTATACGCAGTTTCTCAATCCACGGGGGGGAATCGAGGCTGATGTCACCGTAACCCGGATCGCTTCGGAACGGTTTCTTTTGGTCACGGGACATCCAAGCCAGGTTCGCGACCACGCCTGGATCGAAGCGCACGCCGACAGGTCTTGGCGGTTCGAAGTCTTTGACGCGACTTCAGCGTATGCGCTGCTGACGTTGCATGGCCCGAATTCGCGCCATATCCTTGGATCGATCTCCTCAGACGATCTGGGTAACGACGCGTTTCCCTTCGGGGCTGCCAGAGAGATCGATCTCGCTTATGCCCGAGTTTGGGCAATTCGACGATCGTTTGTCGGCGAGCTCGGCTATGAATTGTTGATCTCGACGGAGTTTTCGCATGGGGTCTACGAAGCTCTGATCAAGGCCGGGAAACCGCATGGCCTCCGCCATATGGGCATGTTCGCCATGGGCAGTTGCAGGTTGGAAAAGGGCTTCAGGCACTTCGGCCATGACATCGGCGAAGACGACACGCCGTATGAAACGGGCCTCGGTTTTGCCGTCGATCTGTCGAAATGCGATCCCTTCCTTGGACGGGAAGCACTTGCCAAGCAGAAGGCGGACGGTGTGGCCACGAAGTTCCGTACGGTCTCGATCGCCGTCGACCAGGCGGACGTGAAGAACGGACCCTATCTCATTCACAATGAGCCGATCTGGCTTGGTGATCGACTCGTAGGCCATGTGACCTCCGGAGGCTGGGGGTACCGACTTGAACGAATGATTGGATTGGCCAGCCTCCACAACGAGGAGGGCGTGTCGAAGACGTGGTTGGACGAGGGATGCTTTGAGGTCCAGATCGCCGGCCGGCGGTATCCGGTCACCGTCCAACTTCAACCGCTCTACGACGCCAAAGGCGAGCGCATGCGTAGCTGACGAACTCCAAAAAAACGAGCGGGAACTAACAATGGAAGACAGCAAGTCAATCCTCATCGTAGGAACCTACGACACCAAGTCGGACGAGCTTCTCTATCTTGAGGAGCGCATCCGCAGCCAGGGTGCTAAAGTCATCGCGATGGATGTCAGCGTACTGGGCGAGGCCAAGGTCTCTACGAAGATCAGCAAGTTCGAAGTAGCGAATGCGGCTGGATCGACGATCCAGCAGGTGATCGAGTCGGGCGATGAAAACAGCGCCATGCAAATCATGGCCGCCGGAGCGAGCTTGATCACATCCAAATTATTCGCCGAGGGTAGGATCGACGGTTTGATTGCCATGGGCGGTACCATGGGGACCGACTTAGCACTCGACTGCGCAAGAGCGCTGCCCCTCGGCGTCCCGAAATATGTGGTCTCGACGGTATCCTTCTCGCCACTCATCCCGGCAGACAGACTTGCCCCGGATGTCCAGATGATCCTGTGGGCGGGCGGGCTCTACGGATTGAACTCGATCTGCAAGTCGTCACTCAGTCAAGCCGCGGGGGCGGTGGTCGGCGCTGTACGCGCCGTCGAGCCTCCGAACAAACAACGCCCTGTCATCGGAATGACGAGCCTTGGCAGTTCGTGCCTGTCATACATGAAGCGCCTGAAGGAGCCGCTCGAAAAGCGCGGCTTCGAGTTGGCGGTGTTCCACGCGACCGGCATGGGAGGCATGGCCTTCGAAAACCTGGCGTCGCAAGGATACTTCGCCGCAGTCATGGATTTCGCGCTGCCCGAATTAGGCAACCTCCTGGTAGGATCGATCATCAACGGTGGGAGGGACCGACTTCTTTCGGCCGGACGGAAGGGCATACCCCAGCTGGTCGCACCGGGATGCGTCGACTTGATCGACTTTCCGGCTTGGCAGGGCGTGCCAGAGCGTTTCGCCGACCGACCTTACCACGCGCACAACAGGCTTATAGCTTCCGCGGCCCTCAACCCGGAAGAACGTCGCCACACCGCGCGCGAAATCGTCGACCGATTGGCGCAGGCGACGGGTCCTGTGCATCTCGTTCTTCCGATCCTCGGCGTCGAGGAATGGGACCGTGAAGGACAGCCAGCCCACGACCCCGAGGGTTTCGCGGCCTTCTTGGACGAGATGCGAACCGTGGCGAAAGATCGCGTCCAGATGACCGAGATCGACGCGCATATCAACGACGCCGCCTTCGCCGACGCCGTCCTCAAGATTTTCGATGAATGGGTCGCTGCCAAGATCATAAGAAGGACCACGGCATGACAGTACATCCCAATCCGGTGGATGCCCGATACGCGGTGTTGTTTGAAGCCGTTCGAATTGGTCCCAAGATCGCACCGAACCGCTTCTTCGCCGTCCCTCACGCCACAGGCCATTCTCCCCTGATGCCCAACGGTTCTATCGGCATGCGCGCGATGAAGGCGGAGGGCGGGTGGGGCACCGTCTGCATGCAGCTCGCGGAAATTGACCCGTCATCCGACATCTCAAATCTCCCGATCGAGAAATTCTGGGACGAGGTCGATGTGCGTAGCCATGCTCGCCTCACAGAGAAGATTCGGGAGCACGGGTCTTTGTCCGCCATCGAGATCGCCCACAGTGGTCTGCGATCCCGCGGTCTCGCCAACGGGTACCCCGTGCTCGGTCCTTCGAGCCTGCCAGTGCTCAAACCTGAGGTGCCCGTTCAAAGCAAGGCGATGGACAAGAGCGACATCGCGGCTTTGCGCCGGAGCTACCGCGCGGCTGTCCAGAGAGCAAAGGAAGCCGGGTACGACATCGTCTATGTCTACGCCGCGCACGACGCCTCGGTTCTCTGGCATTTTTTGACGCCTGTCTACAACCACCGAACAGACGAGTATGGAGGCAACTTCGAGAACCGCGTCCGCCTTCTCAGGGAGGTGTTGGAAGACGCCAAGGAGGAAGCGGGAGACGACATCGCCGTCGCGATCAGATTTGCTGTTCATGAGCTGTCGGGCCCCAAGGCGATTCTGAATACGGGCGAAGGGCGTGACGTCGTCGAGCGTCTCGCCGAAATACCCGACCTGTGGGACGTCAATGTCGCCGGATGGAGCCGTGACTCGGGGACCTCGCGCTTCGATCCCGAAGGCTCGCAGGAGGAGTTCACCAGTTTCGTGAAGAAGGTGACGACCAAGCCCGTCGTCGGGGTAGGGCGCTTCACGTCAGCAGACGCCATGGTCAGCCAGATCAGACGCGGCGTTCTTGATCTCATCGGTGGTGCTCGTCCGTCGATCGCCGACCCTTTCCTGCCTCGCAAAATTCGGGAGGGCAGGATAGATGAAGTTCGCGAATGTATCGGCTGCAATATTTGCGTTGCGTCCGACGCCTATTCGATCCCCTTGAGATGSACGCAGAACCCCACCATGAGCGAGGAGTGGCGGCGCGGGTGGCACCCGGAGAAGATTCCGAAAGTAGCCGAACCTACCAATGTTCTCGTGGTTGGGAGCGGTCCCGCTGGCCTGGAGTGCGCCCTCACTCTCGCTCGCGCGGGTCACACTGTGACGATCGCCGAGAAGGCGAYGGAAGCCGGAGGGAGGGTCTCGAAAGAGAGCCGCCTCAAAGGACTGGCGGCTTGGAGCCGCGTTCGCGACTACCGCCTCTATCAACTCCAACAGATGGGTAACGTGGCGATTTTCCTCGGCAGCGAGATCGGCGTCGATGTCGCTCGCGAGTTCGAGCCAGACCACATCTTTGTCGCGACAGGCTCGTCGTGGCGGAACGACGGCTTGGGAAGGAGTCGATATTCGCCCGTTCCCGGATTTGAAAGCACCGTCTTGACGCCCGACGACATCCTCGACGGCCGCGAGGTCGATGGTCCCATCATCGTCTACGACGATGACCACTATTACATGGGCAATGTGATTGCGGAGCACCTGGCTGCGCGAGGCGTCGAAGTCCATCTGGTCTGTCCGCTGCCGTCAATCGCTGCCTGGATGGGATACACACTCGAACAGCCTCGGGTTCTAGCCGCGATGGTGGAGGCGGGCGTGCGGATGTATCCAAACACGACGGCTGTCTCTTGGAGCGGGAACGTGCTCACTGTGAAACGATCGGACACCGATGAGCCACTGCGTTCGATAGAAGCGAAGGCGTTGATCTCGGTCACCGCTCGGTCTCCGAACACCCACCTTGCCGACGAACTCCGRCTGGCCGGGCTATCCTGCTCCCTGATCGGGGACGCGTTGGCTCCGGGGATCATTCAATCGGCAGTCTTCTCAGGACATCGCGTTGCCAGAGAATATCTCGGGACCGAACCCAGGGATGGCATCTTCAGGCGGGAAGCCCCAATCCTGTTCATTTGATGGACGTCCGATGAGCACGATCGACAAGGCTCTTCACATGTTGGATGTGCTGTCCCGCTTGTCGGGCGAAGCTGGGCTGACGGAGCTAGCCGAGCTTGCGTCAATGGACAGCGCGACGGCAAGGCGCTTCCTTTTGGCGCTGGAGCGGCACGGTTACGTCGAACATCTCCGTGGGGATCGAAAGTACAGGCTGGGCGCAGCGCCGCTGCGTCTTGCGCGGATAAGGGAAGACCGGTACCCGCTGTTGAGGAGCGCCATCCCTTACGTGGACAGACTGGCAGAAGATGTCGGCGAGACCGTCCACCTGTCGGAGTATAACGGTCGCTCGCTGTCCATAGTATATTTCCGAAACTCGACACAGGCGAACCGGGTGGCGGTCGACGTTGGGAGTGATCTTCCGTTGCACGCCACTGCTTCGGGCGTGGCTTTCCTCGCGGCGCAGCCGGACCAATTCGTCGACGACGTTCTGTCGTGCCAACTTCTAACGTACACAGAACACACGGTGACTGCACCGGAACTGATCAAGAGGGCGGTTTTCGATGCTAGGGTGGCGGGATTCTCCTGCAACAAACAAGGACTCGATGTCGGCGTGATCAGCACTGCGGCCGCCTTGACTGGATCGGGCGGCAGCTGCATTGGAGCGATATCGATAGCCGCGCCCGTCGAACGAGTTTCGGAGACCAAGGTCTTGGAGTTTGGGAGCAAAGTCGGCAGAGCGGCAAGGGAGTTGTCGACCGTCATTTGTGGGGACAAGAGATCGAGCGGCACTGACCCCGCGCAGAGCTCCAGACCTCGGCGGCGTTCCTGCTGATCATGAACGCTCTGCGCCTCCGGGCGGAATGACCGCAATTGGCGCAAACCGGAAGCGATTGGGTCCCGCCGCGAGAGGATCGTCACCCGAACTAACGGAGACCGTCTGCGGGCTTCGTGAGCGTAGCGAATAGAGCCGTGCGCCTATACGATATCCACAAAATCATCACCGATATGAATCGATCCATGCCCACCGATTCATAAGTGTCGTTGGACGAGATTGCCGACATCGACGATTCTGGGCTCATGATCTCACAGCCCTATCACCTTTATGTCGAACGCTCCGATGTATCGAAAAACATGGCCCGCTACTACGCCATGTCGATCGAGCCGAACCTGTTCGGGGACATCTGCCTGCTGCGTAAATGGGGCCGGATCGGAACCAAGGGACAGATGATGGTCCATCATTTCGGCCGGGAGGAGGAAGCGGTCCGTCTGTTCCTGGATCTGCTCCGGCAGAAACGAAAGCGCGGCTACCGCCCGCGCCCTCCATGTCAATATGAAATGGCCCGTCGGAGCGGCCAGGAAAGCGCTTCACCGGCGCCGGTTCCAGTCCGTCTCGAAGCTATCTAACCTCGATTTCACGCGGACCCGGAGGGAACGCGACCATACCCGGCGGAGCTGCCCGGGGAGCGTCGAGGGGCAAAATCCCTGACAGCCGGGCGGCCGGTCGATCCGGCCGGCCGGCTCATGCGCCAAAAAAGTTGGCCGCCTCAAAAGATCCCATGAGGAATAGCCAGCGCTGCGGTCTGTGGCAAAATCGGCTGGCTTTAAACTCCACGGAGATGACYAAGATGCCAGCAGATAAAACGTATACACCCGCCGCGATCCGGATGGACCTTGGCGCGATCTTTGTCTCACTAGAACTTAGCAAGTCGACCTGGCTGATGACGTCGATTGCGCCAGGCAGCGAGAAGATGTCACGTCATAGCATGCCAGCCGGCGATATCACCGGCCTGCTTTCTCGCTTGATCGAGCTGCGGAAGAAGGTCCTTGCGCGCGAGGGCGAAGCATATCCGTTGATTGTGGTGCAGGAGGCTGGCCTTGACGGCTTCTGGATAGACAGACAGTTGAACCGCGAAGAATGGATCGAAAGCCACATTGTCGACGCCGCCTCGGTTGCGGTTTCGCGTCAACATCGTCGAGCCAAGACCGATCGGCTAGACGGAGAGAGTTTGGTTCGCACGTTGATGGCTTGGAAACGCGGCGAGCCGCGTGTTTGTTCTATGGTGAGGGTTCCGACATACGAACAGGAGGATCAACGACGGATTGGACGCGAGCGCAAAACGCTGATTGCGGAACAAAGCCTCCATGTTAATCGCATAAAAGGATTGCTCTTCAACCAAGGCATCCGCGGCTACGAGCCGCTGCGCCGTGACCGTCGTGAACGACTTGATGATCTCCGGACAGGTGATGGACGCGCTTTGCCTTCTCATCTCAAGGCTCAGGTTGTTCGCGAAATCGAACGCCTGGAACTGCTTTTGCAACAGATCAAGAGCGTCGAGGCGGAGCGCGACGCCATGTTGAAGGCCCAAGCCGAGCAAACACCAGAATTCGGGGCAACGCTTCTCAACCTCAGAGGGATCGGCTCAGAGTTCGCTGCGGTCCTCCATGCGGAAGGCCTTTTCCGCAGCTTTGACAACCGCAGGCAGATTGCTGCCTACGCAGGTTTGGCGCCATCACCATGGCAGAGCGGCACGATTGACCGCGAGCAAGGAGTGTCGAAAGCAGGAAACCCGAGGCTGCGAACAACGATGGTCCAGCTTGCCTGGCTTTGGCTTCGTCATCAGCCTAATTCGGCGCTCGCCCGTTGGTTTCAGCAACGAGTGACGCACGACGGCGGGCGGCGTCGCAAGACCGCTATCGTGGCATTGRCACGGAAGCTTTTGGTCGCGATCTGGAAATTCGTCACCGCGGGTATCATCATCGAGGGTGCCGTCATGAAGTCTTCGTAGTGGTGAAGCTGAATATCCTTTACCAGTTGTGATGCTATTCCTATCCTCAGGCCCCGATCAGTCCTGAAGGATCCAGGCGAACGGACCGGAGCCGCCCGTGGCTTAACCACCGATCAAAAGAATGGTCCCGTTCACCTGAGCCCTGTGCCCGCCGAATGCGGGATATTGGTGCAGCCACCTGGAGTGGCGACCGTATGTGAGGTTGATACGGCTCAGGAACAGAGCTGCGTTATCGAATTGGGCTCAAGCCTTGGATGTAGAGTAGGATTAGCACGAGCTACCGGAAAAAGGATATTGACACCTCATTCCTCATGTGAGGGCGGCTCGGCTTCAATGGCGCCCTCCTGCTCAGCCAGCATGACAACGAGATCGGCCTTAGCGAGTTCGAACTCCACCTCGATCTGGCGGCGTTCGGCAGTATCGTATGCGTTCCTGAGTTCGGCCCGCAGTTCCTCGATGTGTTGTTCGATGGTCATCGTCTCATCTCCTTGATTTCGTGAAAGACGACGATCGGCGGCGGGACGGGATGGCGGGGTCAAGGATCGCGCGAGCGACCGCCAGCGGCGGCGAGTGGGGGAGCCGATTTTGTTGGAGTGGAGGGCACCGAAGCGGAGGCAAAATTGGGGGTACCGCTCGTCCTTGAGGCCGCCATCCCTTCCCGGCAAGATAGACGGATCTGAGCAGACATCCCACCCCACCGTATCGCGACCGGGAAGCAGGGACGGGCTCGATGCCCGGCTCCTGCTTCAACAACAGGCAACGGAGAGGCCCCGCCTTGGCGGCGGGACCTCGGGGCCAATCAGGCGTCCCGCTTCGGGCGGTTCCAGACCAGGCTGTACTCGCCTTCCTTTTCGGCCGGCCACAGCGCCGCGTTGATGGGGGCGGGGAAGCTCGGGTCGTCGAGCTTGACGGAGATGTAGGGCTCGCCGTCGGTCGAGATCTGGTTCCAGGCAGCGCCCACTTCGGCAGCACCTGACATGATGCGGAAGTCGGGAGCGTCGCGGGAGGTACGCTCGATGGGGTTGAGGCGGGCCTTCATGGAGACCGTGAGGGTACGGACGTTGCCGGTGATTGCGTTGCCGTTGGTGGTGAATTCGCCGATGATAGCCATTTTCGAGGTCCTTCCGGGTTGTTCGGGTCGCGACCATCGCGACCTCGATGGCTGTCGAAGGGATCGGGGACGATCGGACCGCACCCTTGGGCCGGAACAGCGTGGAGGGCAGCCGGGACATGCTTTTTGTGCTTCGCGATGCAAAGCGCGCCTGCGCGCGGCGGAAAAAAGCAGGGCACGGCTGTTGCGGGAGGACGATCGAGGCGCAGCCGCTCTCCGATCAGACATGCCACATCGAGGACGTGTTGGCCGCGCCCTGTCGGTCGAACCGGGAGGGTATCGGGAATGGCGGGTTTCTCGGTGCACACCTCAACAGGCTTGGGATGCGATCTTTGGCGACGTCGTTGGGAGCCTCGATCACCGCGCGGTTCGCAATCGCCGTCTTGCCACCGCTGGAACGAACCCTTGCGGCAGGCCGATGCCGGTGCCGCCGGCGTCATGAGCGCCTCGACCTCGCCGAGACAGTCGAGCCGCGACGCTCACAGGATCGTATTCCGTGCCCTGCTGTCCCACTCCGATGTGGTGCGTTGGCTGACCGAGGGCGAGGCCGTCATGCTGTCGGGCACGGCGCACCCGGCACCGCGCCGATCTCCGTTTCCTGCGCGAAGGCGGTCTTTCCCGCGTCAAAATCCGGTCGCCAGTGTGCTAGATGCGGCCACCCGTTTCAGACGCCGCACATGCCCTCGCACTCATTGCCGAACAAATCGAGCTGGCCGTGGTCGGCAGCGGTCGAAAGGTCCACCTGATCCAACGGCACTGCGGAGCGGTGAAGAAATACCTCGCCCCGGATGCCGCGCAGCCCTGTCCGAATTGCCCGGTCGACCGCGATTGCTTCGGTCCACGCGGCAGGATCATGGTCGCGGTTATCCCGCCAGCGGCGATCATCATGGAAGGGACATCCGATGCAGGCGGATTTCGGCGGCTCCGGATATTCGTGCCGCCGCAACCAAGCCAAGCAATCGCGTCTCGTCAAGCGCCGCTCGATGAGCGGCCAGCGATTGATCTGCCAGGCTTCGCGGCTTGGTTTCATACGAATGATCTCGCCGAGCGAAATGCCGATCCATTGCTCGACGACGGGATAATTCGGGGGGCGCCGGCGCGTGAGTCCAGCCAGTTCCCGGACCTTTCGTCGTATGGGGACGATCTTGTAATCCGTCGTGCATTGCCGGCGGATCATCCCGATTGAGACCGCCTCCGCGCCAGCACGACGTGATCCAATCACAACGATCTGGCCGTCCTCGCCCGCGTCGACGACCGGAGTGACCGAACCCGCCGGCGTCACCGTGCGGGTGAAGGCCGGGATCGTGGCCCACCGGCCTCCGGTTCCAGCGTTGAGGAGATCGTCGCGGATGCTGCCTGCCGAAACGCGATGGATGGGGAAGGGAAGAACGTTGCCGGAGGCCAACCAGTCCAGATGCTCGTAGACGGCCTGCGGCTCCCAGCCGGTGTCGGCGAATATGGCGCAGTCCGGCATCGGACCGATTTCGCAATGCGCGGCCATCAAAGCGAGCGTGGTGGATTGCACACCGGCGCCGAGCGATAGAACGCGCAGGCGGATCGAGGAGGTGGGCTCCACCTCCTCCGAGTTCGTCGGAATGTAGAGCATCAGATGTGCTCCTCGAGGTCCCCCTCAAGCCAAAGGCGCAGGTCACGGCGCATCCGTCCGATGGGTCTATTGATCTCGACGACACGGGCCTCGGCTATGACATGCCCGTGTTCACGGAACAGGCCCACGAGGTGCCGCATCACATCGAGACAGAGATGTCCGCCGACCAGAGCCACCTCGGTGAAGGGACGCCTCGCCAAAGCTGTCATGCTGCCGATATGCATGCCCGGATGCTCGCTATCCGGCATCACGCGGCGCTGACTGCGAGGGCGGGGCCAGCGTGTTCCGAGCCCGCCCGCCTTCATCGCCGCGGCGATCGTTTCGGTCATGCGCACGCCGTAGATTTCGATCGGCGTCTTGGCCTCTCGAAACCCGAGATGGGCCGAAAGAAACGCGACTTGTGCCTTTTCGCCAGGCGCGAAGTGTCCGCCACAGCGGACCATCATAGCGATCGATCGCCGGCATATATTTTGGACCGTCGCGTTTGGTCGCGGAGCAGGCAAGGATCAGCAGGCGGGAAGAAGGAAGAACGGCCATCATGCAGCCTCCCGCTCTTCGGAGACGGCAGGCTGCAGGCTGTGCAGGTAGGCGACGGCGCGCTGAGCATGCGCGGCCGCCTGGAAGATCGCCCGCTTATCGTCCGAAAGTATCGTCAACCAGGATTGAAGGTACGAGGCGTGGTCCGGTCGCGGTTGCAGTTCGGGAGCGATGCCGAGATCGGCGCAGAGAAAGCAACTGCCAAGCTCCGCAATCAATTCCTCGCGGGCTCGTTCGGTCTTGTCCTTGGCATATCGGCTCAGGTCGCGTCCGACGCGGAAGGATGGCGCCGTCCAGTGCGTTGCTTCATGGCTGAGCGTGGCCACGTAC
>NZ_JBFUFF010000110.1:0-19971 GCF_056403555.1 Rhizobium sp. P2_G2 | reverse complement strand
TGCTGATCCGGGACAGATGGAAATATCCCGTCAAACTGGGTCAGTTCTCAGTGGCAATCAACAGTGATGCCTCTGGTTGCGTCAGACTCGAGCGGCTTCACTGGGCAGGAGTACCTTGGACTGTATCCGGTAACCGAGGAACTGCCCTCCACCTCACATGTCAAGAGGCGGTATGTGACGAAGGGCAAAGGGTCTCGTACCTACATTGAGCCAGGGGCATTTCGCGACGGTCAGACCACGTTTGGTAGCTACTAGACCCTATGCAACTAAACTGGGAGACGGATCAGAACCTTATCTAAATCAAGAGAGGGGCCGACGGTTCGATTCCACTCAAGACCGATGAATGCAGTGAGGTTCGATCGAAACCCCGCGCATGACGTGCGTTCGCGAAGTAGCGGTCGCGTCGGATTGCGCCGAGCTCGTTTTACGTCGCGTCGGCGTGGTCGGTGGCATCTTCCCGAACCTGCAGAATGCGGTCGATAAGGCCCCACTCTAATGCTTCTTCCGCCGTCATGAAGCGGTCGCGATCCATCGCTTGCTCGAATTCTTCGTAGGTGCGGCCGCAATGCTCGGCGTAGAGCCGTGTCATGCGATGCTTGGTCTTCTGCATTTCCTCGGCATGGATCAGCATGTCCGATGCCTGTCCTTGAAATCCGCCCAGCGGTTGGTGAATATGGATGCTGGAATTGGGAAGTGCCGTGCGTTCGCCCGGCTGACCGGACATCAACAGGAACGAGCCCATCGAGCGGGCGGTCCCCATGCACAGCGTATGCACCGGGGCGTGGATGTAACGCATCGTATCGTACATCGCGAGACCGCTGGTTACGACGCCACCTGGCGAATTGATGTAGAGATGGATAGGCCTTTTGGGGTTTTCGGCTTCGAGAAACAGCAATTGTGCGCAGACAAGCGCCGAGACAGTATCGTTCACCTCCCCGTTGAGGAAGATGATCCTCTCACGAAGCAGGCGGGAATAGATGTCGAAGGACCGCTCTCCTCTGCTGGATTGTTCGACGACCATAGGGACGAGTTGCATTGCTTCGCGCATTGGCGAACTCCAATCATTCGAGATTTTCGGGAAGGCCTGCCGCGTCAGGCGGCGAGCATGAGGGTCGGGCTGTTGCCGTTCGCTATCGTTTTCGCCAGCCGCTCGAAGGTCGCGCCGGTCAGCTCGTGGACGATCCGCAGGCTGGTTCCGCCCGATCCATTCGGGGCGATCGTGAAGGTGACGGTGCTTTCGAGATGGGGCGGGGTATCGTCGCGCAATTTGTAGCGGATTTCCTTGCCCGGCGTTTTGGAGAGCGACTGTGGATCGGCAAGCGCCTCCCTGGGCAGCCACTTCTCCCGGAATTCCGCGATGCTGATCGCCCGCCAGACCTTCTCCGGCGACGCGTCCAGTTCGTATCTCTGCTCGAAACCGCTTTCCTGCGCCTCGACTTTCACGTCGTTCATTGATCCATATCCTTCAGCAAGAGCTTGAGAGCGTCGATGCGAGCCGGCCAGTAGGCGCGGTATTTCGCCAGCCATTGCGCGATAAGGGCCAATCCGTCCGGATCGACTTCATAGTTCACGAACCGGCCCTCCTTTTGCTCACGCACCAGCCTTGCCGCTCGCAATACGGCGAGATGCTGGGACATCGCCGGCTGGCTGATATCCATGCCCTGGCGCAGCGTGCTGGCATTCATGCTGCCGTTCGCCAGCTTTTCGAAAATCGTGCGGCGGGTCGGATCCGCCAGCGCGCGGAAAATATCATGTTCGATCATTACGACACATAAGCATACACTTATTCGATTTGCAAGCCTGCCTGGAGCCGGACCGGAATTTCGTGGTGGCCGGATTGCGATACTGCAGCCGTCGAGCGCGGCACACAGCCGGTCACCGAGCGCTTCCTGGAGTTTACGAACGAGACGGGGATGAGAACGAAGCTGTATCAATGGCCAGCGGCGCCACCATACCGCGGATCCGACAAATGGCGAGCCGCTCGCCAAGGCCTTCCGAATTAAGGAAGGCACAGATTTCTGGGCTCGAAAGCCTGGATGTCCCGATGAAGAGAAGTTCCTATGCGCGCCGCGCATAGGTGAGGTGAGAGATTGTTGCCGTTTTAAATCGATTGAAATAACTATATTCCAATCATCGAAACGACGCCGGAACCAAGCAGGGTTGGTGACGTCACATAGCCCTCAGGAAGGGGATTATCATGAACGTAGCACGCTCTTTCAACAATTGGCGTAAGTATCGTCAGGCCATCACCGAACTCGGACGCCTGACTGGCCGCGAACTCCAGGACCTCGGCATCGACCGCGCCGACATCCGCAGCGTTGCCCGCGCATCGATCGCGCGTTAACAGCGTGGCATCTGGTCTCTAAGACTGTTCGACGCCCGCTGACGATGCGGGCGTTTTTGCGTCGAGTTCGCACGTCTAAGTCGCTTGGATGCTCGTTCGCTCAGTGGCCTTTCAGACTTGTGTGCCTTGCATAGCTGCAGTGCAGCATGAGACGTTGGCCCTGTCCGTAATCGGTGTATGATCGGACCTATCGAAGCGATGCACCTCCCCTCGCAAAGCTTCGATTTTCAGGCGGCGCACTCCTCCTCCCAGGGACGTCTGTCGGAACAGCGGCACTCCTCCTCCCAAGTCGCTGCGCGGTTCTTTTCGGAAAGCCTGCCGCACCTCCTCCCGCGGCAGGCTTTTTCGTTCTCGGGGCCTTGTTCCTTCTACAGATTGTGATCGAGTTGCGGCTGTCCCGCAGTCGCGTCGCCGGCCTGATCGTTGGTCAGCGACGACAGTGTTACACCCAACAGGCGCACGGACCGTTTGAAGGGATATCCGACACCCAACTTGGAGGCTGACCTCCCACAAGACGCCGGGCGGGCCGCTATTCCAAGGAGTCGGCAATGAAGGTGGCGATGCTCTGTGCGGGAGTTCACGGGCTGTGAGGCCTACCAGCTCCGGAAAACCGTGGCGACCTTCAAGTTTACGGGTGGCGTTTCACGATTCATGGACAAGGCCGTCTCGGGAATGATCCGGAACGGCTATGCGCCTGAATTCGCTGAGAAGACATTCAGCCAGCTCAAAGGCGTCGACAGGGGCCGGGGTTCAAAACCTTTTAACTGCAGCGCTCCGGAGGTTGTCTTACCTCAAGGCTCTGGGTGATTTGCCGTACTTTTTGCGGAAGCTGGTCGCGAGATGGGCGGAATCGGAGAAGCCGGTTTCGAAAGCGATGGCCGTCATCGACAGCGCACTATTTTCGACCAAGAATCGGGCGTAGCGCAACCGCGTCTCAACGATGAAGCGCTTCGGCGTCATGCCGATATTGTCCCTGAAGAGACGCGCGAACTGGCGTGGCGACAGGCCAACGAGCTTGGCAGCCTGTTCGGGTGAGACATCACGGCCCTTGCGGCTTTCGATCAGCACTATGGCGCGCTGGATACGCGAATCCTCGACATGGCGAAACGTCGTGGCGCGCCCGTGGTCGAAAGCGCTCATGCTTTTCTGTTCGGTCAGCGACAACTGGTGCACGGCCTTGGCCGCCCGGTCCGGTCCGCAATGGCTGCGGATAAGTTCCGTCATCAGCGACAGGATCGACACGCCGCCGGGTACGGTGATGCGGCCGTTCTCGATCAGGAAATCGTCGCGTGTCGAAAATGAAAGACGTGGGAAGGCGATCCGGAAATCCTCTGCGTGGAAGGGATGGACACAAGCCTTTCGCCCCGCCAGCAGGCCTTCCTGGGCCAGGACGAAGACGCCCGTGCAGACGCCGATCACTGGCACGCCGGCGGACGCCGCCACCCGGAGATAGTCTCGATGTTTGCTCGGCGCTGCCCGCAGATGCGGAAGGAGCCCACCGATCGCTACGACATAGTCGAAGTCGGTTGGGTTGATATAGGGCGCGTCGGCCTGCACTCGGATGCCGCAGCTCGCCACCGCGGCTTGGCCCTGTGGTCCCATGATCGACCAGCGGCATTGGAGCGGGCGCGAATTGTCGGCAAAGTCCGCCGCGTGCCGCAAGGGTTCTACGACACCGGACAGCGACATCATCGGGAACGTCGGCCAGAGAAGGATGCCAATGGAAAGGTCTGCCTTGCGGTCGCGTGTGGCGAGCAATCGTTCCGACCAAAGGTCGTCGAGCCAGCGAACATAGTCGGTTTCGCTGTCGGTCGGGCGTCCAGCCTGTCCTGTATCGGTGATCATGTCATGCCTCCGGGGGCATGATAGGCCGGGCATGTCGTATTTTCAAAGAAAATGTCCGAAATCTAAAATTCAGGATCACGCTTCGGTGGCAAGTTCATGGTCCTCGAACACGACATCCGGTGGCAGAGCCGCTGGATCGGGGAACCAAACAAATCGAGGATCACGACAATGGGACTTTCTCTTTCGAGAAGGATGATGGTTTGCGCGCTGCTGGCAGGCAGCTTCATGGTGTCTTCGTCGCTGGCGAACGCATTCGAACTGGCCGAACAGGGCAAGTTGACGGTTGCCTTTACCGGCGACATGCCCGGCTCCGGCTGGCAGGACGGCAAGCTGATCGGCTATGACGGCGAGATCATGCAGAGGATCGCCGACAAGCTCGGCCTCAAGATACAGCCGGCGCTGATGGAATGGTCCGGCACGATTGCCTCCGTGCAGGCAGGCCGCGTCGATGTGATGCTGGGCACGATGGGTTGGACCGAAAAGCGCACCAAGATCATGACGCTTTCCGAGCCGATCCACTACTTCAAGAACGGCATCATGCAATCGAACAAGACCAATTGGAACACGCTTTCGGACCTCGAAGGCAGGAAGGTCGGCACGATCACCGGATTTTCCTTCGTGCCTGAACTGAAGAAGATCAAGGGTCTCGAATTGTCGCTCTACGACACGTCCGATGCGGCGGTGCGCGATCTGATCGCCGGTCGCATAGAGGCGGTCATCGGCGACCCGCCGGTCGTCTCCTATGCCATCAAGCAGAACCCCGCCTGGAACATGCATTTCCTCGCCTTCACCGACAACAGCGCCGACTTTCCGCTGCTGACCGGTCTCGGCCAGGTGGTCTATGGCCTCAACCAGAAGAGCGACGACCTGCGACGGAAGATGGACGCGATTATCACCGAGATGTGGAAAAACTGCGAAATGAAGGAAATCGGTGCCCGATATGGTCTCTCCGCCGATGTCTGGTACCAGCCGGCGGGGAAAAACTTCCGGGCCGGCGTTGACCGCCCGGCAGATTACAAGCTGCCGTCCTGTGCAGCCGGCGGCTGATCGCAACGAAGGGGCGGAAGCCGCGTGACTGCGGCTGCTGCCACCACCTCTCGCCAGATGCGTCAACAAAAGGGAACGGCGATGACCGCGCTTTTGAGCGTTGCGGGCCTGCGCAAGAACTATGGTTCCATCGAAGTCTTGAAGGGCATCGATTTCGAGGTGGCCGCAGGCGAGAAGATCGCCTTGATTGGTCCGTCCGGTTCGGGCAAGTCCACCTGCTTGCGCTGCATGAATTTTCTGGAAAAGCCGAGCGCCGGCGAAATCCGGCTCGATGGCGAGCGCATCGGCATGCGCGAAGGCAGGGTCATGAGCGACCGGCAGCTCGCGCCCCAGCGGGCCGAGATGGGCATGGTTTTCCAACTCTTCAATCTCTGGCCGCATCTGTCGGTTACGGAAAACGTGGCGATCGCGGCACGCAAGGTGCGCGGATTGAAAGATAAGGAAGCGCGTGAGCTGGCGCGCGACATGCTGGCCAAGGTCCATATGACGCACAGGGCCGATGCTTCGCCGCTGGAACTCTCCGGTGGACAGCAGCAGCGTGTCGCAATTGCGCGGGCACTGGCGCAGAAGCCGAAGCTGATGCTGTTTGACGAGCCGACATCGGCGCTCGATCCAGAACTGGTGCACGAGGTGCTGAAGGTTATGGAGGAACTGGCTGCGGAAGGCCGTACGATGCTGATCGTGACACACGAGATCGCCTTTGCCCGCGATATTGCCGACCGTGTCCTGTTTCTCGATGGCGGCACCATCGTCGAGGCTGGCCCGGCCCGGCAGGTGATCACCTCGCCGCAAGAAGTACGGACCCGGGCTTTCCTCAACAAGATCCGGCATTGAGGAGATGGTGCCGTGACCGGGTTTTCTGCATTCATCTCTATCGCGCAGGGTCTTGCAGCCGGGCTGGGCGTGACGGTGCTCGTCACGCTTGCTGCGCTGGCGCTCGGCGTCACGTTCGGATTTCTGTTCGCGCTCATCCGCCAATTCGTAAGTCTGAGGCTTCTGAACATCGCGATCGACGCCTATTGCGAGATCCTCTGCAATGTGCCGGCGCTAACCCATTTGTTCATTCTCTATTTCGGGCTTGCGAGCATCGGTGTGAGGCTGACGTCGATTGCCGCCGCCGTGCTGGGACTTGGGCTCATCGGTGCCGCCATTACCTGCGCCATCTTTCGTGCTGGCTTCGCGAGCCTGCCGAGGGGGCAGGCGGAAGCGGCGCTGGCGGCAGGCTTGACGCCGCTGCAGACGGTTTTCGCCATCCTGACGCCACAGGCCATGCGCATCGCGCTGCCCGCGCTCGGAAACTATGCGGTGCAACTTCTCAAGGATACGTCGGTGGTCTCGGCCATCGCGGCGCCGGAGATTATGTTCTTTGCGCGCTCCATGGTTACATCCACGTTCCAGACCACCCTGATCTATGCAACGGCGGCCGGGCTCTACCTCGTGCTCAGCCTGCCCCTGATGCAGGCGACGCGCTTTCTCGAAAGACGCTACGGGAGACTGAAGGCATGAGCGGCTTTTTCGCACCCTACGCAGACTACGGCGCTGAATGGCTGCCACTGCTCCTCAAAGCGATGATGAATACAGCGGCGATTTCCGTAGCCGCCTTCGCACTCTCGCTCGTTCTGGGGCTCCTGCTTTCTCTCTGCCAGAAATCCCGGTTTCCGGTATTGCGGCATTTCGCGGCGCTTTATGTGATCGTGGTTCGCGGCGTGCCGCTGCTTGCCGTGCTTTTCCTGCTCTATTTCGGGCTTCCCGGCATCGGCATCGTCTTTGATGCTTTTTCCGCCGCTGTCATCGGCCTGGCTTTGTGCTTTGCCGCGCAGGTAGCCGAATTGATGCGCGCGGGGCTGAAGGCAATCCCTGCCGGTCAGAGCGAGGCGGCATTGGCCGCGGGCTTCACGCCTCTGCAGAGCCTGTTCCTGATCATTCTGCCGCAGGTGGTGCGTATCGTGCTTGCGCCACTGATCATCACCTTCGTTTCGTTGCTCAAGGACTCCTCCCTCGCCTCGCTGATCACGGTGAACGAATTGGTACTCACCGGCCGCGCCATGGCGACGGAGTACTTCCTGCCCCTGCAGATCTACGTAGCCGTGGGGCTGTGCTATTTTGCAATCGCCTGGCCCTTCTCTGTTCTTTCCCGATGGCTCGCGGTGCCCGCCAGCCGCTAAGCGGCGTTTCGTCGGCAATCCAACGATGCATCCGCTTAGTCCTTCGTTTGTCGCAGGTTCTTGTCGAGGAACGCACTTTCCGGAACCTGCTTGGATCATTCCCATAAGGCCAAGATCATGAACATTGAAACGCCCGTGAACGGCAGCAGCGCACCGCGGCACGCGGCATGGCCGCCTGCTTATCGTGCACCCATCATCCTTATGACGCCCGACCTAAACGATCGCCAAAATGCCCCGACCGAAAAGGAATATGTCGTGCGGGCGAACTATGCGGAGGCCATCGCCGAAGCCGGTGGCGTACCGCTGATCGTGCCCTATGATCCGAGCAGCCTGGCGACGGTCTTGTCGCTTGCGGATGGGGTAGTGGTGACCGGCGCGCGGCCGGGCGCCGATGTGGCCGGGGAGCGTTTGTCCTACGAACGGGTGCTGATCGAAGAGGCATTGAAGGCGGGCAAGCCGCTTCTCGGGATCTGCCATGGCATGCAGCTGATCGGCGAATGCCTCGGCGGCGAATTCCTGACGGAACTTCCGGCTTCGGCCTTGCCCCATATGCCGCGCGACATTGCCGACGAGCCGGCGCATGAAATCGTCATTGAGCCGGGCAGCAAACTCACGTCCGGGTTCGGCAACGAGGCTATCCGCGTCAACAGCCTTCACCGGCATGCGCTGGCCGGGCCAGGGCGCTTTCGTGTCATCGCACGGGCTCCCGATGGGATCATCGAGGCGATCGAAGGTGCGGCCGATGGCTTTTGCCTTGGCATACAATGGCATCCGGAATACCGGCTGACCGCATTCGACAGGCATATCCTGAAAACGTTCGTCGAGCACAGCGCCGAGGCCGCCAAAGTGAAAAGCATGTTCGCGCCGGAACCGAAGCAAGCCATTTTCGTCCGTGATCGGCTTATGGAACTCGGCCTGTCCTTGCCTAGGGTCTCCATGCCGCCAGGCGCGTTCAGCGGCGCCATCCGCACCGGCGATCTGGTCACCGTTTCCGGGCAGGTGCCGCTCAGGGACGGTCTTGTCGTCCGGACCGGCCATCTGGGGGCTAACGTGTCGATCGAGGAGGGACAGGACTGCGCGCGTTGGTCTCTTCTCAATGCGCTTGCGCAACTTGAAGCCATAACAAGTAGCCTCGATGATGTGAGGGGCTTCGTCCGGCTTGCGGGCTATGTAGCGGCAAGTGCCGATTTCACCCGGCACGGTTCGGTCATCGACGGTGCGTCAGAGCTGCTCAGGGAACTCTTTCCGGATCGATGGGCACATGCGCGCATTGCAATCGGCGTCTCGTCGCTGCCGCGCGGCGTGCCCGTCGAGATCGAGCTGACGGCACTTGTGACGAAGGAGGTTTAAGGTGGCGCGCGTTGCCGTGATCGGGGCAGGGGTCGTGGGCGTTTCCTCGGCCTATCTCCTGGCGAAGGCAGGCCATGACCTCATCCTTGTCGATGCGGCATCTGAACCGGGCCGGGGCGCGAGCGCCGGTAATGCCGCTCAGCTGTCCTGGGCCTATGGCGATGCGATGGCATCTCCGGCTTTATTGCGGCAGTTGCCAGCCATCGTCTTGGGTCGCGACCCGGCATTCCGGATCCGCTGGCAGCTCGACCCGGATTTCTTCCTTTGGGGCCTGAAATTCATCGCCAATACAACGTTCGGGCGCTGGTGGAGCAATACGCGGGACATCCTGGATCTCGCCGATCAGTCTCGACGAGAACTTGGACATCTGCTTGCCGAGACGGATATCGCCTTCGACTATCGCGTCGCTGGCAAGCTGCATCTCTATCCGGATGCGCGAGGCTTTGCTGCCGCGCGAGTGATCGTTGGCCGCAAGATCGAACTTGGCCTCGACCAGCGCCTCCTGACCCGGCGGGAAGCGGAAGAGATCGAGCCGGCGCTTGCCGGCTATCAGAGTGAGATCGCAGGAGCGGTCTACACTCCCGGAGATGCGCTCGGAGATGCGGCGGGCTTCTGCCGCCAACTGACGGGACATATGGTCCGGTGTCATGGGGTTTCGACGATTTTCGGCAGGCGGGTCACTGGCTTCGCCCAGAAAGGCGGAGCGATCACGGCGTTGAGATTTGACGATCGCGACGACATCTGCGTCGATGCGGCTGTCATCGCCGCAGGACCACTGGTCCACGCATTCGCCTCCCATCTGCCTGAGGTGCGGATGATCCGTCCGGTGCGGGGATATTCACTAACCGTGGCAAGAACAGCGACCGCGCCGCAGGTAAGCCTGACGGACGTCAAACGCAAGCTCGCTTTCGCAGCCATCGGCGATCGATTTCGCGTCGCAGGATTGGCCGATATCGAACGGCCTTCTGCCGGTTTCAATACCGACCGGTTTGACGCAATGCGTAGGGCCGCCTGGGCGGTACTGCCGGAGGTGTTCGAGGAGCCGGACGAACTGATGCGCTGGTCGGGAGAACGGCCGACGACGCCTTCGTCCAGGCCGGTCATCGCAGCGTCTCGTCGACTGCGTGGCCTTTATCTCAATGCCGGCCACGGCATGTTGGGATGGACGCTTGCGCTTGGTTCGGCGAGAAAAGTCGCGGACATGATCCCGTTCATCGGGCGGTAAATTCATCCTTGGTCTTTTCCAGGGGTTGGTTGATTTGCACGGCAAGCGGGCTCGTTGTCCCGGTGCCTCATGCTTGCAGATTGCTGATGCAGTGTTTCTGATTTCCGTTGA
Source organism: Rhizobium sp. P2_G2 (assembly GCF_056403555.1). Taxonomy (NCBI): domain Bacteria; kingdom Pseudomonadati; phylum Pseudomonadota; class Alphaproteobacteria; order Hyphomicrobiales; family Rhizobiaceae; genus Rhizobium; species Rhizobium sp. P2_G2. Next base: position 9,884 of record NZ_JBFUFF010000110.1, on the reverse strand, counting down.
GCCTGCGATGCCTGGTTCCATGCCACAAGGTCTATGTGACGCTAGAAATCGTGAAAATCAATTTCATGATTCCGAGTTTTCCAACGTTCCCAGTTGACTGGATGCAAATTTTGTCACAGTTTGAAGAAAATAAATTACGAAGCGGGGAACTGCATCGTCATGAAAGTGGGAATCGTGGGGCTGGGATTCCGGCTCGGCTATCTTGGCTATGTTTTCAGGACGATCGATGCCAGCTTCGATATCGTAGGCTATGTGGATCCGGCACCTGCGGGACTTCCTAATCTGGTCGAAAAGGGAATTTCGGCTGGAAAATCCTACGCTACGCCTCAGGATCTGCTTGCCAACGAAAAGCTCGATCTCTTGATGATCGGGTCGCCGAACCACATGCATCTCGATCACATCAGGCAGGGGCTTGAAGCTGGGCTGAAAGTCTTTTGTGAAAAGCCGATTGTCACGACGACCGCGGAAAGTCTCGAGCTCGCCGGGCTACTGGCGCAGTTCGGTCATGAACGGCTGATGGTCGGTCTGGTGTTGCGCTATTCGCCGCTCTACAAGGACCTTCGCAACATTCAGGCCGCTGGCAAGCTCGGCAATATCGTGTCGATCGAAGCGTGCGAGCATATCCAGCCTTATCACGGCGCATTCTTCATGCGCGACTGGCGGCGGTACGAGCGCTATTCCGGCAGTTTCATGCTGGAAAAGTGCTGCCATGATCTCGACCTCTATAACGGTGTCGTCGGGGTGCGGCCAGAACGGGTCGCCAGCTTCGGCGGCCGCAAGAGCTTCATTCCGGCCAACGACCCGGCACGCGACGGGGTAAACGATCTCGAGCTTTTCCATCGCAAGCCAAGCGGCTGGATGGGGACCGACAAGGTGTTCGACAGCGATGCCGACATCATCGACTACCAAGTTGCGATCGTTGAATATGCCAATGGCGTCGGCATGAATTTTCACACTAATCTCAACGTCCCCGACCAGTTCCGCCGTTTCGCCATAATGGGTTCGCGCGGCATGGCCGAAGGCGATTTCGTCCGCGGCTATCTCGACGTGCATGAGCAACTGACCGGCAAGAAGCTGATCGAAAACAAATATTCGGCGACCGAACTCTCCGAGCATTATGGCGCCGACGAGCAGATGGCGGCGGACATTCTGGAGAGTGTTCGAACAGGATCCGATCTTCCGGTGTCGACCCTCAACGCACTGGAAGCCGGCATTCTAGCTCTGGCTATGGACGAAGCGCGCGCGAAGAAGGCGGTAGTCGATCTTCGACCTGTTTGGGACAGGTTCGACGAGGCGCTACTCGCGAAGGCGGCTTAAGGAGGAGGGTGGGATGGGCGTCCAGAGAAGCAACGTTATCTTCGCCTGGATCCTTCTCCTTCCTGCCGTCCTTTACGTGCTCGTCATTGTCGCCTATCCGCTGGCCGACACGTTCATCCTCTCCTTCACCGATGCCTCGTTGAGAAGGATCACCCATTGGGTCGGCTGGATCAACTACGAGAAGATCTTCAACGCCACATTTGCCGAGGTCATTGTCCGCACCTTCATATGGACGTTCTTTTCGGTGGCGCTGAAAATGGTGATCGGCACTTTTGGCGCCACCATGCTCAACGCCTCGGTTCCCGGCCGCTCTCTCTTCCGGCTGCTGACCATGCCGCCATGGATCGTGCCGATGGCGATCGGCATCTTCATGTGGGGCTGGATGTATAACGGTGAGTTCGGGATGATTTCCGGCGTCCTGCAGCGCCTGGGACTGGTCGATGGTCCGGTGGCTTTTCTGGCTTATGGCAGCACCGCCTTCTGGGCGACGATCGTGACGGACGTATGGATCGGCGTTCCCCTGGTCACCATCTATTTTCTGGCGGCGATCCAATCGATTCCGAAGGATCTCTACGAAGCCGCCTGGACCGATGGCGCAGGTCGCTTCTATCGCTTCCGTCGCATCACGCTGCCGCTGATGACGCCGGCGATTATTACCATGTCGATGCTGTCGCTAATCGCCACGTTCAATTCCTTCGACATTATCTGGATTTTGACCCAAGGCGGCCCGAGCGGCGAAACCACCACGATGATCATCGATACCTACCAGACTGCCATCGGGTCGAAGAAATATGGCGAGGGCGCCGCACGTGCCGTGCTGATCTGTATCTTCCTGTCAACTTTCTGCTTTGCCTATTTCCGTATCACCCGTCGCCTCAACCCGGAGAAGCGCGCATGAGCCGCCCGGCAATGATCGATCGTTATCGCTGGTGGGAGATCGTGCTGATATATTGCGGGATCGCTCTGTTTCTGATCTTCGTGCTGGCGCCTTTCGTGGAAGGTTTCCTGGTCTCGCTGAAGCCGTTGAGCCAGCTGTTTTCCGCTCCCTACCGGTTTTGGCCGAAGAACGCCTCTTTTGAGGCTTACCGAACGATGTGGGTGAGCGTTCCGGGCTTCGGCCGCTATATTTTCAATTCGTTCTTCATCTCGACCGTTGTCACCGTGATCGTGCTCTGCCTGGTCATCCCGGCGGCCTATGCCTTTGCCAAGTTCGAATTCAAGGGCATGGGCATTCTTCTTGGCGCTTTCCTGACGGTCAACATGTTTTCCGGCGCGGTGCTCCTGATCCCGCTCTTCCGGCTGATGCGCAGCTTGGGCGTGTTGAACACATACCTCGCCATGATCGTGCCCGGCGTCGCCTTTCTTATTCCTTCGGCGATCTGGTTGCTCAGGACTTATATGATCCGCATTCCGCAGGAGCTGAATGAGGCGGCGTATATGGATGGCGCCAGCCACTTCTACACGCTTCGACGCGTAATCCTGCCGATAGCTATGCCCGGCATCACCGTCGTGGCGATCACCACCTTCATTGGCGCCTACGCGCAGCAGTTCATCTTCGCGCTGACCTTCAACTCGAAGACTGAATACATGCCTTTGCCGGTTGGCCTATTCGCCTATTTCGGCAGGCAGGAGGTTGTCTGGAACGAATTGATGGCGGCTTCCTTCGTCGGCATCCTGCCGGCGATGGTCGTCATCTTCTTCCTGCAGCGCTATCTCGTCGGCGGGCTGACCGCCGGCGCGGTGAAACAATAAGAGTAAGAAAAACCAGTGAACAGCTAACACGAGAACGGGAGTCTAAGACGTGACCATTACATTGAAAACTGGCCTCATGGCGCTCGCCCTGCTTGGCTCGACGGCATTGACGGGAGGCATTGCCCAAGCCGCCGACAAGGAAATCAGCTGGATCTATTGCGGCGACACGATCGATCCGATCCACACCAAATACATCAAGCAGTGGGAAGAAAAGAATCCCGGCTGGAAGGTGACCCCGGAAGTCGTCGGCTGGGCTCAATGCCAGGACAAGGCAACGACGCTGGCCGTCGCCGGCACGCCGGTGGCGATGGCCTATGTCGGTTCGCGCACGCTCAAGGAGTTTGCCCAGAACGACCTGATCGTTCCCGTGCCGATGACCGATGCGGAAAAGAAGGCCTACTACCCGCACATCGTCGACACCGTCACCTTCGAGGGAAACCAATGGGGCGTACCGATCGCGTTTTCGACCAAGGCGCTCTACTGGAACAAGGACCTCTTCAAACAGGCCGGCCTCGATCCGGAAAAGCCGCCGAAGACCTGGGCGGAGGAAATTGCCGACGCTAAGACCATCAAGGAAAAGACCGGCATTCCCGGTTTCGGTCTTTCGGCCAAGACATTCGACAACACCATGCATCAGTTCATGCATTGGGTTTATGCCAACAATGGCAGCGTGATTGACGCCGAGGGCAAGATCACGCTCGACAGCCCGCAAGTCCTCGCTGCCCTCAAGGCCTATAAGGATATCTCTGCCTATGCCGAAGAGGGACCAACGGCCTATGAGCAGAACGAAGTCCGCGCCATCTTCCTCGACGGCAAGGTGGCCATGATCCAGGCGGGCTCGGGCGCCGCTTATCGCCTGAAGGACACAAAGATCAACTGGGGCGTCACCACCCTGCCGCTCGGACCCGATGCAAAGGGACCAGGCACTCTACTGATCACCGACAGCCTTGCGATCTTTAAGGGCTCCGGGGTCGAGGAAAAGGCGACCGAATTCGCCAAATACATAACCTCACCCGACATCCAGGCCGAATACGAGCTGCAGGGCGGCGCCGGCTTGACGCCGCTACGTCCATCGGCAAAAGTCGATGAATTCGTCGCCAAGGATCCGTTCTGGAAGCCATTCATCGAAGGGATCAGCTATGGCGGCCCCGAACCGCTGTTCACCGACTACAAGGGCTTTCAAAATTCGATGATCGAGATGGTCCAGTCGGTCATCACCGGCAAGGCTGAACCGGAAGCTGCAATCAAGAAGGCGGCAAGCGAAATCGAAGCTTTCAAATAAGCGATGCTTGGGGGATCGCGGGCGTTGGCCTGCGGTCCCTTTCGATGTGACAGCGACCGGAGACAGGTTTTTGGGACAGCTTATTCTCAACAATGTTCGGAAATCCTACGGCAATTATGAAGTTCTCAAGGGCGTTCGTCTCGAAGTGAGGAACGGCGAATTCGTGGTTTTCGTTGGCCCCTCGGGTTGCGGCAAATCCACGCTTTTGCGCATGATTGCCGGCCTTGACGCGACCACGGCCGGCGACATCGTCATCGATGGCGTGCGCGTCAATGATCTGCCGCCAGTCAAGCGTGGTATTGCCATGGTCTTCCAGTCCTATGCGCTCTACCCGCATATGACGGTGTTCGAGAACATCGCCTTTCCACTTCGTGTCGAGAAGATGGAAGAGCAGAAACTGAAGGCCAAGGTCGAGAATGCCGCACGCATCCTGCATCTCGAGGAGCGCTTGCAACAGAAGCCGGGCATGCTTTCCGGAGGCCAGCGCCAGCGTGTGGCGATCGGCCGCGCAATCGTGAGGGAGCCAAAGATATTCCTGTTCGACGAGCCGCTCTCCAATCTGGATGCAGCCTTGCGCGCCGACATGCGCATTGAGCTTGCCAAACTCCACCGGCAGCTGAAGGCAACGATGATCTATGTCACGCATGACCAAGTTGAGGCCATGACCATGGCCGACCGCATCGTGGTCCTCGACGCTGGCAACATCTCGCAGACCGGCGCGCCGCTGGAACTTTATCATAAGCCGGCAAACTGCTTCGTCGYTGGCTTCATCGGCAATCCCAAGATGAACTTCCTGCCCGTCGCCTGCAAGGGCATCAGCGATGCCGGCGTTACGGTCGTCTATAACGGGCAGACCGTCACCCTCCCGGTCGCGCCTCGTGAGGGCATGATTGGCAAGCCACTGGTGCTCGGCATCCGGCCTGAGCATGTACAGCTCGGTGCGGGCGATATTTCGCTCACCCTTACGCCGTCGCTCATCGAACGCCTGGGAGCCAACACCGTCGCGTATGCTTCGCTCAACGGCGGCGAGGGCGAGAATTTCTGCGCCATGCTGCCCGGCAGCGTCGGCATACGCGCCGATGTGCCGGTTGCAATGGGCATCAGTGCCGCCGACTGCCATCTCTTCGACGAGACCGGCACTGCGTTCGAGCGCCGCGTGACCCTCACGGAAATCGACATGAGTGTCCTCGACCCGGCATCGGTCGTCTAACGTTCAAGTTCATGAGGATCGGCCACCATCGGCCAGATGTCTTTTGGCGCGCGCAGATAGGGCGTCTTGGCCGGATTGTTCGGATAGGGCGTCCCGGCGGAACAATAGAGGATTTCGGCGGCAATCCTGGAGAAGGATGCGAAAAAGTGGTTGGTTGATTTGATCACCAGAATCTTCTTCTGGGCCGGATCGATCCCCATCACGGTAAACAGGCTCGGGTCGAAACTCTGGGCTCGCGTCGAGTTTAGGATGATGTCGATGCCATCAAGCGTGATGTGAGCTGCGTCGCCGAAGGGTGCAAGGCTCTCGCCAAACTGCATCTCAGCATTTTGCACCAGCTTGACGACCTTGACGATGCCGTCGACAGGATTGCCGGTTCCAGGAGCGGACTTGGCGCCAAAGCGCAGCCTGATCTCCGCCCCTTCGCCCGCAGCAAAACAAATCTGTACCGCCATCGGGTCCCAGATGGTGCCGATCGCCGCTTCCGTCGCGCCGCGTGCGATCAACTCGTCCAGGATAATCGTTGCGTCGCCTGCCGTGCCGCCACCGGGRTTGTCCCAGACATCGGCGATGACCACCGGCCAGGCGGTTGCAGACAATGCACGTGACACGGCCACTTTTTCATCGATCTGCGGCATGATGAACGTGCCGCGTTTGGAAAACAGCTCCAGGCCCAATTCGCGGGCGAGCGCTGCCCCTTTCTCTGGCTTGCTGTCGGTCACGACCAGCATTTTCGTTCCCATTTCCGGAACATCGCCGGCCATGAAGCCGTGGATGACCGAGATTGACAGCACATCAGGATCAGTCTTCTCGATGCCGACAATCTTGTCGACGAAGGAGCGCATAGGGTCGCGCGAGGTCGGAAAGACGTCGATCATGCGGCAGTCGAAAACCGAGGTTACTGGCTTCACCCCGCCTTCCAGCGCGTCGACGGCAATACGCCACAGGTCTTCGGCGCGGTCGACGAAGTCGGTGTGAGGGAATTCCTTGAAACAAACGGCGAAATCCAAGGCGTCGACCCGTTTGGCGGTCAAGTGACTATGTGGATCCAGTGCTGCGCATACGAGGATATCCGCCCCGACAATATCGCGGATGTGTGCCAGAAAATCGCCTTCCGGGTCCTCGTAACCGGACGCCACCATGGCTCCATGCAACCCGAGAACGACGGCATCGACCGGCATGGCAGCGCGCAGCTGCCCAAGGATCTCGTCGCGTAAGCCCTCATAGGTGGCGCGATTGACCAGACCAGCGGGGTCCGCCCAGGCAGCCGTCCCTTCGATCAACTGCCAGCCCCTCTCAGCTACGATCCGACGGCCGACGGTGATCGGCGCCGTGCAAAGCGTTGGCGTTGCGGGATGCTGACCGGGCGGTGCATAGAGCGAGGCCTCGAATGCGCGGCGATCGACGCAGATCGGCGAGAAGGTATTCGTCTCGGTCGCCAGTGCTGCTGTGAATATACGCAAGAGCTTGGCCCTTTTTGTCAGCCCATGGGGTTCGGTAAGTAGCCCGTGAAGCCGGAAATCTTCCACCGGCCCTCATGCAGGCGGCAGTAATAGAGCGCCTGCCACTGCATCACGTCGCGGCTGCCATCGGTCTTGGTGAGGGAGCCATCGAATTTTTTGCGCACCAGCGCTACTTCACCTTCGATCTCGATATCCTCGAGTGTCGTCGTCGTAAAAATCGCAGTCCGTGCATCTTCCGCAAGGCTTTCCTTGGCGAAGTCCTTGGCCTGGCGCAGCCATTCATCGCGGTAAGCAGTCAGCGTCGGATAGGCAAGCCGCCATTTGTCTGGGCTTATCTGCTTGCGGCCGTCAATCCCGATAAAACCTTCTTCGACGARATCGCCCGCGACCATGGACCAGTCGGCAGCCAGAAAGGCGTCGATATCACGCGGGACGAGCATCTCCCAGATAGCGTGGCGCGCCGCGTCGGAGGATGGAAAAGGATTGAGGAAGGGATCACGCATTTTCGGCCTTCATTGAAATTCTTTTCATGATATAGCTTTTTCGCTGGTCAAATTCGGGCTTTTGTGGTGATTTGTCAACTTGATAGGAAAAAAATTTGCAAGACTTGCCTAATGCCATCGACGTCGTGGCATTGTTCTCATCGGGTGAACTGGCAGGTCGCTGCCGTTCCGATGCAGTTTTCGAGGACGGCAGGTTACAGGGTGAGAATCGGCGGCATCGCCTGTAAGAAGAAGGATCGATAGCGGGCGGTCATTGGGGGTTGGGTTGGATATCTTTTCCGCATTGCAGGAAGACAGAGGACAGCTCTCGCCAGCGGAGGGCCGCATTGCGGAGATCATCGTCAGCGATTTCGAATTTGCGGTGAATGCGTCGATCATTGAATTGGCAGAGCGAGCGGAAGTTTCTCCGCCAACCGTTACCCGCTTCTGCCGCCGGCTCGGCTGTGAAAGCTTCTCGGACTTCAAGGTCCAGCTTGCCCGCACCGCTCATATCGGCGTGCGCTACCTGAAGCCGGAGCCGAAGAGCAGTGATCCCGCGGATGTCGCGCAGGACATCATTACCAAGGCGCAGAACGCCCTTTTTCTCTTGCATCGTTCACTCGATATCGATGCGATCAATCGCGCTGCCGAACGGATCGCCAAGGCGGAGATGATCTATGCCTTCGGATCCGGCGGCAATTCGTCGATGATTGCCGAAGAGTTCCAGAACCGTCTTTTTCGGCTGGGACTGCGGATCACTGCCAGTTCCGATCACAGCATGCAGCTGATGATGGCTGCCGCAGCCCGGCCAGGCGACGTGCTGATCGGCTCCTCCTTCTCGGGACGCAACGCCGAATTGGTGCGTGCCTTTGCGCTGGCGCGCGAATCGAAGGTGACGACGATCGCGCTCACGCAGAGCGGCAGCCCGGTCGCGGATGTGGCCGAGATCGTCGTGCCAATCGATCTGCCGGAGGGCAACAATATCTACCGCCCGACCTCGACCCGCATCGCCTACATCGCGACGGTCGATATTCTCGCGAGTCTGGTTGCCTATGCGATCCAGCCAAAGGCCACGGTGACGCTCCGGCGCATCAAGCAACAACTGGTGACACACCGTGACGGCGACGACCGCCAGTTGCTTGGGGACTAGGATCGCTGAAAAGGAGAGGACGCATGACGAGTTCGATCGCCATCGTGACGGGCGCCGCAGGAGACATCGGTTCTGCCATCGTGGCGCGGATGGGCGATGATCATGATGTCGTGCTGCTGGCCGATATCGACTTGAAGGCAGCCGAAACGGTCGCAGCGGCGCTGGGAGACAGCAGGCAGTTTGTTGCGGTGGAATGCGACGTTACCAGCGAGGCAAGTGTTGCCGGACTTGCAAAACGCGCCACTGAACTCGGCCTGGTGAGGACGCTCGTCAACAATGCCGGTGCGGCGCGTGCCGTCAGCCTGCACGATACGACTCCGGCGATCTGGCGCATGGACAATGCGCTCAACCTGGAAGCGGCGTTTCTGTGCTTCCGCGCCGTGGAAGACATGCTGAAGGCTTCCAGGGGCTCGGTCGTCAACATCGCATCGATCAACGGCATGGCTGTCTTCGGCCATCCGGCCTATAGCGCAGCCAAGGCAGGGCTCCTGCATTTTACCCGGCTGGTCGCCGTCGAATATGGCAAGTTCGGCATTCGCTCCAACGCCGTAGCCCCCGGCACGGTGCGGACACATGCATGGGAAGCGCGCGCCGCCGCCAATCCCGATGTGTTTGAGGAAGCACGCCGATGGTATCCGCTGCAGCGGGTCGTCGATCCCACGGAGGTCGCCAATGCGGTCGCCTTCCTCGCCGGTCCGCAGGCGGCTGCGATCAGCGGCGTTTGCCTGCCGGTCGACTGCGGCCTGACAGCCGGCCAGGCCGAGCTGGCGCGCACATTTTCACAGTCCGAGCATTACTGAAGCCATGAACGAAAGCAGTGCTGGATATGAAGCCGATTTTCACTGAGCCGAGGTTTACATGGTGCGAATAGCCGTTGGCGGAATTCACACGGAATGCAGTACCTATTCGCCGGTGCTGATGACGATTGAGGATTTTCGCGTCCTACGCGGACCGGATCTCCTCGCCTCCGACTATTTCAGTTTTCTGGACGCGGAGGGGATCGATCATCTGCCGCTTCTGCATGCGCGGGCGGTTCCCGGCGGGCCGGTGTCGCGGCTCGCTTACGAGGCGTTCAAGGCCGAATTCCTGCAGCGCCTGAAGGCTGTCCTGCCGGTCGATGGGCTCTATCTTGCCATGCATGGCGCGATCAATGTCGAGGGTGTGGACGACGCCGAAGGCGATTGGATATCGGCGGCCCGCGCCGTGGTCGGTTCGGATTGCATCGTGG
>NZ_JBFUFF010000109.1:0-20052 GCF_056403555.1 Rhizobium sp. P2_G2 | reverse complement strand
CCATAGTCCAGACGTCGAGATTGGAGCGGGAGTCCGCCACAGGTCGATCTCCCCCCTTGAGGGGGAGATGTCCGGCAGGACAGAGGGGGGTAACGCCGAGGCATGCCATTCATCGAAACCAATGACACCCCGACCCGGCCACCAGATACCCGCCCTCGCCAGCACCTGCGCACTCTCTGGCCTCTCGCCCGCCGAAATCAGCGTCTCGGCATAGCGAACAAACCGCCCGATATTCTCCGCCCCACCCTCGACCAGATACGCCCAAAGCGCCTCACAATCCGCCCTCGCCGCTGTCGACCACGGCTCGAGCCCGGCATCCGGCCGATCATCACCCGGCAGCACCGCTAACGCAAAACCATGCGCCTGCGCCCCAGCCTTCAAAGCTTCGATCAGATAGGAGAAATAGCTGACACCACCCAGCGCCCGGAGAACCACCAACTTCGCATGCCGCGCCGTCTTGTCGACCCACATATCGATCGACATCGGATGCTTGAGGCTCGCCAGATTGACCAACCGCCATGCAGCCGCGCCCTTGTTGGCCGACGCTGCGACGCTGGCGATCTCGGTATCGGCGGCGGACAGGAAGACGATATCGCCCGGCGACTGGCCGAGATCAAAGGCCTCGTCGCTGTCTGATATCGAACCTTTCTGGGCGAGAAGAAGATGCATTCGCTAAAACCTATTCAATCCAACGCCATTCACCCCAGCGCTTTGATCTCCCGCATGATCGCTTCATCATCCATCTCGTCATGCAAACCGATCACCACCAGCCGTGTGCCGCGCGTCTCCCCCGGCGTCCAGGCGCGGTCGAAATAACTGTCGATGCGCGAACCGACCGCCTGGATCACCAGCCGCATCGGCTTGCCCTTGACCTCGGCAAAGCCCTTGAGGCGCAGGATGTCGTGACGGTCGATGATCGGCTTCAGCTTTTCGATGAAGGCGGCCGGCTCGTCGACAGCACCAAGTTCGACGACAAAGCTTTCGAACTCGTCATGATCATGCGCGTGGCCGTCGCCCTCGTGCTCCAGTTCGTGATGCGATTTGCGGTTGGAAATATCGTTCTCGGTGCCGATGCCCAGGCCCAGCAGGACGGAGGCCGGGATGTCGCCGTGGCGCGATTCGATCATCCGCGGCTTGCGGGCGGTGGCGCCGGTGACGATGGCGCGCACCGATTTCAGGGACGCCTCGTCAAGCAGGTCGGCCTTGTTGAGCACGATGAGGTCGGCGGCGGTCAATTGGTCCTCGAACAGCTCCTCGATCGGGCTTTCGTGGTCGAGCCCGGCATCGTTGACGCGCTGGGCGTCGAGCGCGTCATGATCATCGGCAAAGCGGCCGGCGGCGACGGCGGCACTGTCCACCACGGTCACCACGCCATCGACGGTTACCGCTGTCTTGATACCCGGCCAATTGAAGGCGGCGACCAACGGTTGCGGTAGCGCCAGGCCCGATGTCTCGATGACGATATGGTCGGGCCGGTCCTTGCGTTCAAGCAGCTTTTCCATGGTCGGGATGAAGTCGTCGGCCACGGTGCAGCAGATGCAGCCATTGTTGAGCTCGATAATGTCGTCCTCCGTACAGGCCTCGGCGCCGCAGCCCTTGAGCACGTCGCCATCGACGCCGAGATCGCCGAATTCGTTGATGATCAACGCGATCTTGCGGCCGCCGGCATTCATCAGCATGTTGCGGATCATCGTCGTCTTGCCGGCGCCGAGAAAGCCGGTGATCACCGTGGCGGGTATCTTCTGCATGGTCTTATCCCTTCATCTTCAGCGGCAATCCGGCCGCCACGAAATAGACGTCGCGGGCTTTCGCCGCGATCGATTGGTGCAGCCGGCCGGCATGGTCGCGGAAATCGCGCGCCATGCGATTTTCCGGCACGATGCCAAGCCCGACCTCGTTGGAGACCAGGATCAGCGTGGCTTTCGCTTGCCCCAGATGGTCGGCGAGCGCGGCAAATTCCGGCGCCAGCGCATGCTCCTCCATCATCAGATTGGTGAGCCAGAGCGTAAGGCAGTCGACGAGGACGACATTTCCCGGATGATCGACGGACCGAAGCGTTGCGACAAGGTCTACAGGCACTTCATGCGTCGTCCAGGCGTCGCCGCGCTGCACCTTATGATGTGCGATGCGGTCCGCCATTTCGGCGTCCCAGGCCCGACCAGTGGCGACATAATGGCGCGCAAGCCCGCTCTCGGCGGCCAGCCGCTCTGCAAAAGACGATTTGCCGGAGCGCGCACCGCCCAGGACGAATACGCTGGCAGGAGAAGAAAGAGCGGCCATCACGCGAAAACCGCGAGGCTATTTATACAGCCGCAAAGGCTGCGAACAGGATCGGGCGCCATCACAACCTCCGTGCTGCTGGCCAATAAAAACCGGGCGAGAATGCCCCTTGCTTGTCTGGCAGGTCTCCTGGCTCGCGGTTGCCACGTGGATTTCTCACACGCTATCGACATCCCCTCGCCTTCCCGGAATTTGGGCGCTGCGCAGACCGACGATTCGTAGAAGAAGAGGCGTCCAGTCCGTGTTGCCGTAGCGTCATTCCAGTGGCTTTGAAGCGACCTCTGCCCCATTTCGCGCCTGCGGCACCATGCCGTTTATCCGCGATATCGACGTCGATCACTCCTGGGGATGCCTCGCCGCTCTACAGTCGCGGGGTCGGCCGGGATGACAATGCCCTGATTGGGTCCATTCGTCCCGTTCCCTTTTGATCCCTGGGGCAAAGCCTTTCGGGAACCAAACATCGTCAAGAACTAGGGATTCCGTTGCGACAAGTCAATCGCATCTGCGACATTGTCGGCGGCGGTTTGGTTATGCAGCACCCATCTTGCGGCTCGCCCGGCGGGCTTCATAGAGCGACTTGTATCGGGCATATTCCTCGGCGCGCAGGATATGCCCCGGTCCCCAGGGCTTGGCAGTGCCGGCAAAATGCAGGATGCCGTCATTGCCAGTCGGTTCCTGCGCCGGTACGGCGTTCCAGATCGGATCGAATTCGGCGCGATTGGACCGTGCATACATGTTGAGCGCGTCCTGATCGTTCATGGCGAAATTCTCGACCAGCGGCACGGTCAGGCGCGAGGATTGGTCGTCACGCATCTGCGCCAGGTTCATCAGCGTCACACCGGCGTTGAAAGCCCGGAAATCGAGTCGTCCACAGGCATGCAGATGGCGGCGCAATTGCCAGGCCTTGGCGCTCTTCATCCGGTAAGTGGCGCGCTGCAAGAGGTCGTGACCCGTCCGCCAGGACAAGGGAATGCTGCTCTTGCCTGCCAGAGGCGCATCGCCAAGGTCCATGTCGTAGAGCTTGGCCAGATCGCCCTGGATGACGATATCGACGTCGAGATAGATGATCTTATCGACGTGCCCGAGCAAATCCGGCAGCAGCAAACGGTCGATCGTCGATGCGGTCGTGTGCTTGAGCAGGTTCAGATCGTCGGTATAGTTCACCTTGTCGAAATCGTAGATGGTGAACTGCGCTTCCGGGAAATCAGCGGCCAGATCCTCGAAATAGCTGCGCGCAATACCGCGGGCCAGGACGTGGAAAATGGCCGGCCGCGAGAGATTGCGGACCGCCGACTCAATCGTCACCGGCAGCATGTCGCAAAGATTGGCGTCGAGCGCGAAGGCGCCAATGACAGGATTGCTCCCCTCTGCAACCGGGTTGAGCGTATAGGCATCGGCGCGCAGCGCAGTGACGATAGCTCCGATGTCGAAGGACGGCTCCGGCCAAGCCGGAAAATCCGCGCAATAGGCGTCAGCTGCTGCAAGGTCTGCTTCGCAGATATTGCGCCATTTTTCGTAAACGCGCTCCTCGCTGGCGCCGTTGAAGATCAGCCGCAGGATCAGTTCGATCTTCTCGGCAACATTGCTGCGCATGCGTTCGAAGCGCGGCTTGCCGAGCCGCATCAGGCCTTCGAAGCGCACATCGCCCTTGTTCTTCGGCTTGAAGGTGACATCGAGGCCAATCGAGGTGCAGGGAAGATAGCAATGCAGCCGCGACGTCGCGATCTTCGAATAGCGCCGATAGCCGTTGAGCAGCTTGGTCGCAGCGTCGAGCGCATCGACGAGCTTCATTTCGCGCACACCGTCTTCGGCCTGCGTATAGGGCACGGCGTTGAGACTGGCAAATTCGTCGTCCTTGGTAGAATAATCGACGAGCGCGATCGTATCCTCGCCGGCATGCGGGACGTCATCGGTGAAAATCTGGCCGATCGTGGTGGTGACGCAGCCGGAGAAGAAAGCCTGCACGCCCTTTTCGCGCAACAGATAGACTGTCGTCCAGTCGCGACAACCGATCGGCTGGTATTTCCTCAGATAGTCGATCGCCTTGTCCGACAGCATCTCGCGATTGTTGACGTGGAAGGAGATAAAGATCGGTCGGATGTTATCATGGAACGGAAAATCGAACATCGTCTCGAAGACGGGATGCATGTACCAGCCATAGGCAAACATCCACGTCTTCTCGGGAATCGAATCCCAGGAGGAGAAGTCGCGATTGACTGCGATGGGACGGATCTTCGCCGTCCGTTTCACCAAACGGCCTTCCGGGGCGATCCGCGTCTTCAGTTCTTCCAGCTTGCGGCCGAGTTCGCTGTCGTCATAGCGTACGGACTGGAAGCGCGCGAGATTGGACAGGAAGGCGAGCGTCTGGACATAGTCGCCGATATTGGTCGTCGCATGGTGACGATCGATCATCTTGTAGTCGATGATGCCGAGATTGATCGTCTCGGCCTCGGAAGCCGGCGTGGCGGGATGATCGCGCTCGGGATGGCTTGCGAGATAGTCGCGCGCCCATTCGAGGTCGATGCGTTCCTCCTCCGTCAGTCCCCCGAAAGCGGGATCGATTTTGGCGATCCGTTCGATCAGCGTCGCCAGCAGATCATAGTTCTTCAGCGCCCCGGCGCGCTGGGCGATCAGCCAAAGGTCGGCTTGCTTTAGAGCCTTTGGCTCCGCATCGAGCATCGCGGTGAGCCTAGCCTGCGCGGCCTCCGGCTCTTTCTCCAGCCAGAGGCCGAAAAACGCACCCGATACGACCTGCATGGCATGGTCGCGGCCGGCCTTGTTGAAAAGGTGCCAGGCGAAATCACTATATTCGGTGCCGAGTGCGACGAGAGCCATGCCGAGATGCCCAAGCACCTCCGTCTCCGGCGAGGCCAGCAGGTTCTGAGAAAATGCAGAGGCAAGCCGCCGCTGGCGCGTCTCAAGAAGCTCGCGAATGAACGGGATGGCGTGCGAGGCAAGATCGGGAGCCTTGAGCAGGCTTTCGGCACGTTGCTCAGAGGCGAGCCGCTGCTCCTCGCGGGTCGTCGTCGCTAGGCCTTCGAGACCTTCGGCAGGCGAACCCTGCGATTTCTCGAAATACTTGGAAACGACGTCCTCGACACTATCCTGCACGACCATTCGCCTTCAAACAAGCGCCGTCCGGCAACGGCTATTCCATCGGCAGCGGCGCCTGCGGGCTCCATCCTGCCGAGCATTTGACTGACTTGAGCGATCCTGCGATCGGACATGCCATGTCTCGCCGACGCCGCGCTTATCGTCAAAAAGTGGGCAATAGGCAAGCCGCTTTGTCCATGAAGGACTGCAGACGTGGCGGGGAAACATTCAATCCTGTGCCGATATCAATAGCAAAACGGGCCGTCGAAACGGCCCGTCGCGAGACTTGCGAACGCGGCTTTGACTCAGCAGAAGCGTCGCCTGCGGCAGATGACCACCTTGTTACGCTTGAACTTGTGGCGTCCGATCACCACCGCGCCGAGGACACCCGCGGCAATCGCAGCGTCGACGCCGGGATGCCGTTCTTCGACGATGATTTTCTCGCGGCGCGGCCGGACGACGACGGGTTGCTCGGCCACATCGGGATGAGCGGCGACCCATTGGGCGTAGGAGACCTTGGATTGGATGCGGATCTGGGCGATCTGGTCACCGGAGAGATAGCCGCTCACCGGCGCGTTGTTGTCCTGCTGCCATGCGCTGATGGCATTGCGGGTGTTCGGGCCATAGGCGCCATCGGTTCCCATCGTGTCATAGCCGAGCGCGGTCAGCCGGCCCTGCATCTCGTGACGCGTTTCGCGCGTCGACAGATAGGTGTCCTCGGTTTCCGGTGTTCCCTCGGTATAGTGCACCTGCTGCCTGCGCACGGTGTTCTGGCCCATATCGGTATTCTGCGACTTGTTGTCCATCTGGTTATCGGCCGTCTGGTTCTGGTCGTCGCTCTGCTGATCGTTCTGGGTCTGGTCCGTCTGGGTCTGGTCGTCGGCCTGGTTCTGATCGTCGGTCTTCGCCTGGTCGTTCTGATCGTCCGCCTGGTTTTGATCGTTGGCCTGGTTTTGATCGTCAGCTTGGTTTTGATCCTGAGCCTGATTCTGATCATCGGCCTGGTTCTGGTCGTCTGCCGTCTGGTTGTTCTTCAGCTTGGCCGTCTGTTCAGTCTTGCTGTCGTCACCCTCGTCGATATTGCTGGCCGGCTGTTCGGCAGCGGTGAGTTGCACGATGCGGGCCTGGGCGATCGCGGCGAACTTGCCCTTGGGGAAGGCCTTCAGATAGGCCTCATATTCCGGGATCGTATTGCCGTCGGAGGCGGCCTTCCAGACCGCATATTCCTGTTCCCATTCGCTGGACGGGGCCTTGGCCTGATCGTTCGGCTTGCTCAAGTCCTTGATCTTGGTCTGGCTGTCGTCCTGCGCCGTCTGAGTATCGGCGGCCGGCTGCTGCTGGTCAGCCTTCGCCTGCGTCTGATCTTCCGCAGGGGTCGTGGTCTTGGCGACGACGACCTTGGTCTCGGCGGGCGTCTTGGTCTCAGTGGGCGTTTTGGCGGCAGCGACCAGCGCATCGAGGCGGCTCTTCGCCACCTTGGCGAACTTGCCTTTCGGGAAAGCCTTCAGATATTTTTCGTAATCGGCCTGCGTGCCGGTCTTGGAGACCTGTTTCCACATCGCCAGGTCTTTTTGCTTGTCGGCTTCGCTCTCGGTCGCAGCCGTGTCTGCCGAGCGCGTCACCGTCGTGGTCGCATCGGCCGTCTGGGTCGTCTTCTCGACAACCTTGGTCGTGTTGGCGGTTTTGGTGCCGTTGAGCTCGTCGATGCGGGTCTTGGCGACGCTGGCGAACTTGCCGGTCGGGTAGATCTTCAGATAGGCCTGATAGTCGCCGACCGTATTGCCCTTTGAAGCTGTGCGCCAGGCCTGGAACTCCTGCTGCCAGCCGGAGTCGCCGGGGGCCTGGGCAGCAGGCGCGGACTGGGCATGCGCAATGCCGATGCCGACCATCGGCGTGACGGACATGGAAAGGCTGACAGCTGATGCCATCAGCAGCCTGAAATGTTTGGAAAGCGTCATGAATTTTCCCCCGATTTCACCTGAAATGATCATTCCGGCGCTGTCTTTCCTCTGGCGCGACAATAGCCGAATTGACCGGGGAAAGCAAAGATGCTTCCCCTCGTTCCAGTTGAGTGACGCAATTCATCTTCGGTTTATTCTACGGCAATGAAGTTTTTTTGCGCTTCAGGCAGGGCAATCCTCAGGCAGACTGCAGCCGCCGCTGAAGAAGCGCTTCGAGCCAATCCCGGTCCAGCACCTGCGCGAGTTCCTGGGCGACTGCATCGAGCGCCTGGTCGACCTCGGCACGATAGTTGCGTGATCCGCCCTCAATGCCGAAATCGGCCAGGAGCCTGGCTCGGAAACCGTCATTGTCGAAGATGCGATGCAGATAGGTTCCTGCCACCCGCCCATCCGCCGACATAGCGCCGTCGGGTTCACCCTCGATTGCGACATAGGGACGTGTGCGATCCGGCCCGGATGTTTCGCCGAGATGGATCTGGTAACCGGTGAGCGGCACATCGTAGGCAAGCGAATGGGCACCGCTGTTGGCCACCGTCTTTTCCGGCGCCATCACTGTCTCAACGTCGAGAAGGCCAAGGCCCTCGATCTCTTTTTGCTCGCCTTCGAGCCCGAGCGGATCGAGAATACGGCTGCCGAGCATCTGGTAGCCGCCGCAAATGCCGAGCACCCGGCCCCCGCGCCTGACATGGGCGATGATCTCTTTGTCCCAGCCATTGTCGCGCAAGGCGTTGAGATCGCCGATCGTCGATTTCGAGCCCGGCAGCACGATCAATCCCGCATCGGCAGGCATTGCCTCGCCGGGCCGGACGAAGGTCAGGTCCACCGCCTCTTCAGCGCGAAGTGCATCGAAATCGTCGAAATTGGCGATTCTGGGCGTTACCGGCACGGCGATCCTGAGCGGCTTGGCCTCGCCTTTCGCCAACCGTTCAAGCGTCACCGAATCCTCAGCCGGCAGCCGTCCGGCCGCTTTCAGCCAGGGAACGACGCCGAAGCATGGCCATCCGGTAAACCCCTCAATCGCCCTTATGCCGTCATCGAACAGGCTGACATCGCCGCGGAACTTGTTGATCAGATAGCCGGTTACCATGTCCCGGTCCTCCGGCGGCAGGATCACATGCGTGCCGACGATCGAGGCGATGACCCCGCCCCGATCGATGTCGCCCACCAGCACCACCGGCACATCGGCCGCGCGCGCAAAACCCATATTGGCAATGTCGCCGCGGCGAAGGTTGATCTCGGCCGGCGAGCCCGCCCCCTCGACGATGACGAGATCGGCGTCTGCCGAGATCAAAGCAAAGCTTTCCAGTACCTTTTCAAGCAGCGCCGGTTTCATGCCCTGATAGTCGCGCGCCCTGGCCTGGCCATAGACCCTGCCCTGGACGACGATCTGGCTGCCATTGTCGCTCTGCGGCTTCAGCAGCACCGGGTTCATATGCACGGAAGAGGGCGTGCGGGCTGCAAGCGCCTGCAACCATTGCGCCCGGCCGATCTCGCCGCCATCATCGCTGACCGCGGCATTGTTGGACATGTTCTGCGGCTTGAACGGCCGGACCTTCAGGCCATGATTGGCCGCAAGCCGGCAGAGACCGGCGACCAGCACGGTCTTGCCGACATCCGAGCCCGTTCCCTGCAGCATGATCGTGCGCGCCATATCCAACTCCTTCTGTCACCCTCCGCATGCCACCGCACGGCATTCGGCGCAAGAAACCATTCCGCCGATTTCCGACGCAAAGAGAAACAGCAACGTTTTGGTTGCCATTTGCGTTTCACTATGGGATGGAAAAGCAACTTCTTGGTTGCCATTTAATCCATTCAGCAAGGAGACCATCATGTCCGAGACGATAGAAAACGCAGCCGCCACACCCGACACCATCATCCAGAGCATCGAGATCAACGCACCGGTCGCGCGCGTCTGGCGCGCACTGACCGACCACCGCGAATTCGGCGAATGGTTCCGCGTCAAGCTGGAAGCGCCGTTCGAACCGGGCAAGGAGTCGCGCGGCAACATCACCCATCCCGGTTATGAGCATGTCGTCTGGAAGGCTACGGTCAAGCAAATGCGCGAGCCCGACCTGTTCTCGTTCACCTGGATACCCTATGCGGTCGACCCGAATGTCGATTATTCGCATGAGGACCCGACACTGGTGGAATTCCGCTTGCACCCGACCGCGTCCGGCACGAAACTGACGGTCATCGAATCCGGCTTCGTCAAGGTCCCGGCCCATCGTCGGGCGGAAGCTTTCCGGATGAACAATATGGGCTGGGCGGCGCAGGTGCAGAACATAAAAAGCCATGTCGAATCCTGAACAACATTCCGCCGTTCTGGGCGCCGCACCGATCTTCGCGGCGCTGGGAGACCGCACGCGCCTGTCGCTTTTGAAGAAACTCTGCACCGGCGGGCGCCAGTCGATCGTCCGACTCTCGATCGACACCAACCTGACCCGCCAGGCCGTGACCAAACATCTCCGCGTGCTCGAAGACGCAGGCCTCGTTTGCGTGAGCCGCATCGGGCGCGAAAGCCAATATGTCTTCCAGCCCGAACCGATCGCCGTCGCCAAGACCTATCTCGACGACGTCTCGCGGCAATGGGGCGACGCGCTGGAGCGGCTGAAGATCTTCATAGAACAGCAGCCCGACGCAATGTGATACGCATCACCATGCTACGACATGTCCTAAAACGACGAAAAACCGTGCCGCCCCCTCTCGGGCCAAAGCACGGTTCGCCGCATATATCTGATTTGCCGGACAATACGCGTCTGGCAAATGTCTCCGGTACGCACTACCTGATCCGGAGAACAGCGGGGCTGATCGCCGGCTGCGACTTCACCATTAGCCGGACATCGTTACCGGGCGGTTATTAAGAGTTTAAACAATGGTGAATTCGTACTTTTTTCCGGAAAAATAAAAATATTTGCATCCTGCCTGCGACGACGCATGTGAGACACAAAACGTCTCGGTGAAAACGTTGATGCGACAGGTTGTTTGAAACACCCGCCAAAATAACAACCAATACCATCAGGCACCCGAGGCGCCGCTACCTTTGGTACGTATTTTTTGAGCCTTCACCCGAGCCAAGTCGAAGTTTTGCCCAGCATATTAGCAAATGCTCCTATGAAGGCAGTTGATTTCTTTGCTCAAACCCGTACATTCAAATTGTGCAAGGACGAAGACAGCCGATTGCGACAGATTTCCGCTTTCGGATGGACAATAAAAATCACCTTGTCACGGGAACTTTGTCTTCCGCTGCCAGACCCCGGACCCGGCTAGAACGGCAACCAGGGCGGTAAGGCGGATGGTTGGACGGACGGCGCGGAACGCCGGTCTGTCCTGAATTGGGAGAATTGGCTCTGCATGCAATCCAGGCATAAACAAAACAGCCTTGCCCGCAATGCGGGCGTGATTGCCATCCCATTTCCTGAACCCCTTCCGGCGAGATGACAGCAGCATCTGGCCGATTTCGGCCGTCGCAATGCTGTTACCTTCCGGACGCCGACACGGGTTCGGGAAAGTGAAACCTTCCGATTGCGCCTCCTGGGGAGGGAGCCCAACGATCGGAATTATCGAAGATAAACAAGGGAGACTGCCATGAATGAATTCGAACACAAACTGAAGCTCGCCGAGGAGATGGCCCGCAAGGGGCATCTGTCGCGCCGCGACTTCATGCAACTCGCTATGGCGGCAGGCATCGCGATCCCGATGGCATCCACCATGTTCTCGAAGGTCCAGGCCGCCGAACCCAAGAAGGGCGGCACGCTGCGTATCGGCATGGAGGGCGGTTCGGCCTCTGACTCGCTCGACCCGCGCACCTACGCTGACTCGATCATGATCGCCGCATCGCTCGCCATCATGAACGGCCTGGTCGAATTCGATCAGGACGGCAATCCGACCGGCGAACTGTTCGAGAGCTGGGATGTTCAGCCGGGCGCGCAGGACTGGGTGTTCAATGTCCGCCAGGGCATCAAGTTCTCCAACGGCAAGACGCTGGACGCCGACGACATCATCTATTCGATCGGGCTGCATCGTGGCGAAACCAAGTCGCCGGCAAAGGGCATCCTCGAGCCGATCGTCGAAATGAAGGCGCTGTCGCCGAAGCAGGTCGCCTTCACGCTGTCTTCAGGCAATGCCGACTTCCCGGCCATTCTCGGTGACTACCATCTGGTCGTCGTTCCGAAGGACCACACCGACTGGGACAACCCGATCGGCACCGGCGCCTTTACGCTCGAAAGCTTCGAGCCGGGCGTGCGCATCGCGCTCAAGAACCGCGGCGACTTCTGGAAGCCTGGCCGCGGCAATTTCGACAAGGTCGAAATCCGCTACATCCAGGATCCGGCCGCCCGCACCGCGGCCCTTCAGTCCGGCGAAGTGGACGCCGTCAACCGTCTGGATGCTCGCACGGTCGACCTTCTGATGAAGGACCCGAACCTCGCGATCGTTCGCACCAAGGGCACCGGCAACCGCTTCTGCTTCGTCTCGCGCGTCACCTCGGATCCCTATAAGAACAAGGATCTTCGCCTTGCTCTGAAATGGGGCATCGACCGCGAGAAGATCATCAAGCAGGTTTATGCCGGCTACGCCATTCCGGGCAACGACCATACGCTTGACCCGCTCAACCCCTACTACAACACCACGATGCCGCAGCGCACCTACGATCCGGATAAGGCAGCGTTCCACTTCAAGAAAGCCGGCCTCTCCAACGCGACGATCGAACTCAAGACGTCGGAAGGCGCCTGGGGCTCGGCAGTGGATTGCGCCCAGATTTACCAGGAATCGCTGAAGAAGGCTGGCATCGACCTGACGGTGACCAAAGTTTCCGGCGACGGTTACTGGGACAACGTCTGGCTCAAGGTTCCGTTCTGCGCTGTTTACTGGGGCCGCCGCCTGACCGCCGACCAGACCTTCACGCAGGAATTCGGCGGCAAGTCGGACTGGAACGACAGCGATTGGCGCGTTCCGGCATTCGACGACCTGCTCACGCAGGCCCGCGTCGAGCTCGACGAGGACAAGCGCAAGCAGCTCTACGGCAAGTGCCAGGAAATGATCTCCGAAGACGGCGGTCAGATCTGCTTTGCCATCACCGACTATCTCGACGGCTATTCGCCGAAGGTGCAGGGCGTACAGCCGCACCCGCGCTACGATCTTGCCGACCAGCGCCTGGCTGAAAAGGGCTGGTTCTCGTAAGTTCATGACTAGGCAGGCCGGGCAAGCCCGGCCTGCCTCTGCCATCGCAGCCGGCCTCGCGGGGGATCGGACAGAGGCCGGCGATAGGCTCTTGCCCATAAAGACAAATAAAGGGGGCAGCTGAATGCTTCGTCTATTAGGCATCAGAATCATTCTTGGCATCGCGACACTGTTCGCCGTCAGCGTCTTGATCTTCGGGGCGACCGAAGTTCTTCCAGGCGACGTCGCAAGCGCCGTGCTCGGCCAGGGCGCGACGCCGGATACGCTCAAAGAATTTCGCCATGAACTCGGCCTCGATCAACCAGCCTACGTTCGCTACGGAAAGTGGCTGGGCGGCGTGGTGCAGGGTGATTTCGGCAAAGCGATGACCAATAAGCGCGACGTCATCAAGACGCTGTGGCCACGCTTCAAAGCCACCCTGTTCCTGGCTGGCTTCGCCGCGTGCATCGCGGTACCGCTGGCGGTTGGGCTTGGTATCCTCGCAGCGATCAACGAAGGCAAATGGCCGGATAAGCTGGCCAACATCTTGTCTCTCGCGGCCATCTCTGTGCCTGAATTCTTCATCGCCTACTTGTTGATCTTGTTCCTGGCAGTCAAGGTCCATTGGTTCAAATCGCTAGCGTACATCGATCCCGACATGTCCTTGGGCGAGAGCCTCTACGCTGCCGCCCTCCCGGCTTTCGCGCTCACGCTTCTGGTGACCGCCCACATGCTGCGCATGACCCGCTCGTCGGTTCTGTCGATCATGTCGCAGCCCTATATCGAAATGGCTTTCCTCAAGGGCCTGCCCCGCGCGCGTGTCATCGTCCGCCATGCGCTCCCCAATGCGGCGGCGCCGATCATCGCCGTCGTGGCGCTCAATCTTGCCTACCTCATCGTCGGCGTCGTCGTCATCGAGGTCGTGTTCGTCTATCCCGGCGTCGGGCAATATATGGTCGACGGCGTCTCCAAACGCGACCTGCCGGTGGTGCAGGCCTGCGGCCTGGTCTTTGCCGGCACGTTCATCATTCTCAACACGACCGCGGACTTGTTGAGCATTCTCGTCAATCCGCGCCTGCGCAAACCGAAGGCGTGAGACATGAGAAGAGAAGTGTCGCTTCAGCCAGCCGCAGCTAAAAACAAACGAACGACCTCACGAAGTGATCGGCAGTGCAACTGCCGGACAATTGAGGGCTTTGTGCAGGGGAATTTGAGATGACCTGGTTCGTCATTTTCGTAGACGCTATTTTCTTCGTTTTCGTCTTCGGCACGATTGGTGCCTCCATGGCGCGCACGCGGGGCCTCGACCCGGTATTTTGGGGCTTCCTTTCCGCCGTCCTGCCATTGCAGGCGCTGCTGGCGCTGAAGGTGTGGGGTCCCCAACCGAATGCGCTGTCTGCATCGTCGTCCCGCTACAGGCCGACATTTTCGGCTTGGGTCGGCATCATCATCGTATCGCTCCTGATCCTGATTGCGCTGCATGCGCAGTGGATCGCACCCTATGATGAAGCCGAAACCATTGGCGACACATGGGCGCCGAGTTCCTCTCACGCATGGCTCGGCACCGACAATATCGGCCGCGACATGCTAAGCCGCTTGATATTCGGCGCGCAGATAACCATCGGCGTGGCGCTCTCGACCACGGTCCTCTCCTTCCTGATCGGCACCATAGCGGGCCTGTTCGCCTCGATCGGCGGGCCGGTCTTCG
This sequence comes from Rhizobium sp. P2_G2, assembly GCF_056403555.1. Taxonomy (NCBI): domain Bacteria; kingdom Pseudomonadati; phylum Pseudomonadota; class Alphaproteobacteria; order Hyphomicrobiales; family Rhizobiaceae; genus Rhizobium; species Rhizobium sp. P2_G2. The sequence continues at coordinate 5,853 of NZ_JBFUFF010000109.1, read as the reverse complement.
ACCAGCTCCTGTCGCGCATCGCCGATATCATGCTGTCGATTCCGCAGCTGGTCTTCGCCCTGATCGTGCTGTCGATGTTCGGCTCGTCGATCCCGACGCTGGTGCTCACCATCGCCATCATCGACAGCCCCCGCGTCTTCCGCCTCGCCCGCGCCGTGTCGATGAACATTGCCGTACTTGAATATGTCGAAGCCGCAAGGCTGCGTGGCGAAGGCAATTGGTGGATCATGCGCCGGGAAGTCCTGCCGAACGCACTGCCGCCGATGATCTCGGAATTCGGCCTGCGCTTCTGCTTCAACTTCCTGTTCGTTGCCGGCCTTTCGTTCCTCGGGCTCGGCATCCAGCCACCGTATGCCGACTGGGGCGGGATGGTGCGCGACAACGGCAAGGCCATTTCCTTCGGCCTGCCGGCGCCGCTCTGGCCCGCCATGGCGATCGCGCTGATGACCGTCGGTGTCAATCTGGTGGTCGACTGGATCCTGTCCATCAATGCCCGTCCGTCGGGCGCCTCGGCGGAGATGTAAGCCATGACCCAACCGGTTCTCAAGCTCACCAAGCTCCGCGTCGAATCCGTCAATGGCAACGTTCTCGTCGACAATGTCTCGCTGGAACTGCAGCGCGGCGAAGTCGTCGGCCTGATCGGCGAATCCGGTGCCGGCAAGTCGACCATCGGCCTGTCCTCCATGGTCTATGCCCGCGCCGGCTGCCGCATCACCGGCGGCAAGATCGAGATCGACGGCGTCTCCGTCCGCGATCTCTCTTACGAAGGCCGCCGCGACATGCGCGGCCAGCGCATCGCCTATATCGCCCAGTCGGCGGCAGCGTCGTTCAACCCGGCCCATACAATCATGGATCAGGTCTGCGAAATGCCGATCCAGCACGGACTGATGAAGAAGGAGGAGGCGCAGAAAAACGCCGTCGAACTCTTCCGTTCGCTCGGCCTGCCCAATCCCGATACGTTCGGCAACCGCTATCCGCATCAGGTGTCCGGCGGCCAGCTGCAGCGCGCGATGACAGCGATGGCGATCTCCTGCAAGCCCGACATCCTGGTCTTCGACGAGCCGACCACTGCGCTCGACGTCACCACCCAGATCGAAGTGCTGGCGCTGGTGAAGAAGCTGATCAAGGAGCTCAACACCGCTGCCCTCTACATCACCCATGACCTCGCGGTCGTGGCGCAGGTGACCGACCGCATCATGGTGTTGCGCGGCGGCAAGATGATCGAGCTCGACACGACCGAGAACATTCTCAATCACCCGCAGAATCCCTATACCCAGGCGCTGGTTTCCGAACGCAAGGCGGCCGATCATTTCGACGAGCACATCGAGGAGCCGCAACGCGGGCCGACAATGCTCAAGGTCGACAATGTCGTCGGCAAATACGGCGATTTCACTGTGCTCAAGAATGTCTCGATCGACGTGTCGAGAGGCGAGACGGTTGCCGTGGTGGGCGAATCCGGCTCCGGCAAAAGCTCGCTGGCCCGCCTGATCGTCGGCCTGCTGCCGCGCACATCGGGCTCGGTGACCTTCGAGGGCAAGGAACTGACCGCGACGACCAAGGCGCGCAGCAAGGATGATCTGCGACGCATCCAGCTGATCTACCAGCTGCCGGACGTGGCGCTCAATCCGCGCCAGACGATCGGCGAGATCATCGGCCGGCCCTACCAGTTCTATTACGGTAAAACGGCTTCGGAAACCAAGACGCGCGTCGCCGAGTTGCTGACCCAGGTCGGCCTGCCGGTCGACTATGCCGGACGCCTGTCGACGGCGCTGTCGGGCGGCCAGAAGCAGCGTATCTGCATCGCCCGTGCACTGGCGGCCGATCCGGAACTGATCATTTGCGACGAACCGACCTCGGCGCTCGACCAGCTGGTCGCCGAAGAAATCCTGAAGCTGTTGAAGCGGCTGCAAGATGATCTGGGGCTGAGCTATCTGTTCATTACCCACGATCTCGGCATCGTCCGCCGCATCGCGCACCGCACCGCCGTCATGCTGCGCGGCGAGGTGGTGACAGAGGGCCCGACCAGGCAGATCTTCTCGCCGCCTTTCCATCCCTATACCGAGAAGCTGATCTCTTCGGTCCCGGAAATGCGCACCGACTGGCTGACCGACGTGCTGGCGAAGCGCAAGGTGGTCTGAAGCCGGTTGAATTTGCCCCGAAAGCCGCCCATTGTGGCGGCTTTCGTGTTTGTGGGATGGCCGACATGACCTTCGATGAATTAAGCGCCCTCCTCCTCTCCTGGGACCTTGTCGAGCCCAGCACGCATTACGGCACGCCATCCTTCAAGGTCCGAGGCAAGATGCTCACCCGCCTCAAGGAAGACGGCGATTCGATCGTCATCAAGGGCGTGCCGGCGGAGGAGCGCGCCATGCTCTGCGATGCCGATCCCGAGCTCTACTATTTCACCGATCACTACAAGAATTATCCGATGTTGCTGATGCGCCTGTCGCGCACCGATCCGGAAACCGTGACAGCGATGCTGATGCGCACCTACCGCGAACTGCTGCCCAAAAAATATGGTCATACCATTGACTCTCCCCGCCGCCGCTGAAAAATGCCGCGCGAACCCGCAAGGAGAGAGACGATGAAATCGAGACAATTCAGCCGCACCCCCTGGTCCGTATCGGAAATCGGCTTTGGCGCCTGGGCCATTGGCGGCGCCTGGGGCGACGTGTCGGAAGCGGACGCCAAAGGCGCGCTCAATGCTGCGCTGGACGCCGGCATGACCTTCATCGACACCGCCGACGTCTATGGTGACGGTCGCTCCGAGCGCATCATCCGCGATGTCCTCAAAGAGCGCGGCGGCACGCGTCCGATGGTCGCCACCAAGGCCGGCCGCCGCCTGCCCAAGCAGGTTCCGGAAGGCTATAGCCGCGAAAATCTCGAAGGCTGGATCGACCGCTCGCTCACCAATCTCGGCGTCGACACGCTCGACCTGGTGCAGCTCCACTGCCCGGCCCGCGAAGTGCTCTACATGCCGGAAGTCTTCGGCATCCTCGACGACCTGACCGCCAAGGGCAAGATCCGCTACTACGGCGTCTCCGTTGAAAAGGTCGAGGATGGCCTGAAGGCCATCGAATATCCCGGCGTCGTCTCGATCCAGATCATCTACAACATCTTTCGCCAGCGCCCGAACCAGCTGTTCTTCCCCCAGGCGAAGGAAAAGAACGTCGCCGTCATCGTCCGCGTGCCGCTCTCCTCGGGCATGCTGACCGGCAAGATGACGGCGCAAAGCCAGTTCGCCGCCGACGACCATCGCCTGTTCAACCGCAACGGCGAAGCCTTCGACATGGGCGAAACATTTTCGGGCGTGCCCTATGAAGTCGGCCTCGAAGCCGTCGAAGAACTACGTCCGCTGGTGCCGGGCGGCGCCACGATGGCCCAATTCGCCCTCAAATGGATCCTGATGCAGGACGCCGTCACCGTCGTCATCCCCGGCGCCAAGAACAAGAAGCAGGCCGAGGACAATGCTGCGGCATCCGCCATGCCGGCGCTGTCGGCCGAGGTGATGGCGGCGGCGAAGAAGGTGTACGACGACAAGATCGCCAAATACGTCCATCAGCGCTGGTAGCAATACCCGCGTCGCTGATTGACGAATTTGACATCGGAACGGGCTCGGCTTGAGAGCCTGTTCAGTTGCGATCATCCCTCCCTCACCGAGCGAAGCCAGGCACTCGCTGCACTCATACGGCCTTACCGGTGAGGGATCAACGTTCGCGCTCCATCTTTCGGTGCAATGAATCCTGGAGAAATCCGACGCGGGACAATTCAGGCATAGCCAGATTTTTCCGTCAAACGCCGCTCGCTTCACGACGGCCGTGGTTCATGAACGGTTATGCCGGACAGGCAATTTTCCCATTGTGTGCCAGCCAAATCTCACGCCAAAGTTTTAGAACTTGTGAATAGTTTCTGCCTTACCTTTGCGGCAACCGGAAGGATTGCCGATGTTGAACCGAGACGCGCGCCTGACATCGCAAATCACGATCACACTGATGGTGATGTCGGGTATCGCTGCAGCACTGATCGCCGGCTTTTCCTGGCTGGCCTCCACGCAGATCGATCGGCTGGCCCTGGGCAGGCAAAGCGACATCGTCTCGCATGCGATCAAGGAGCGGATCGTCGCAGTGGCGAAGGAGCAGGAGAGCATCGCCATAGGAGACGATACGGTCGCCTATACCAGAGCGGGCAATCAGCAGTGGATGGCTACCGCGATCGGGGCATGGCTGCACTCCTATTTCGGCCACGACCTTGGCCTTGTCCTGAACGATCAGAACGAAATCATCTTTTCGGCGCGCGAAGGCAGGCCCGCCCCTCCCCCCATTCTTGCGGCCGACCGGTCGAGGATTGATGCGATCGCCGCTGAGGTTCGCCGTCACCTCGTGGAGACCGACGGAACAACCGGGCAATCCGCATCGCTGCGCGAAATTTCCGTGACGAAAGTCGCGCCGATCGAGGGCAGGCCCGCTATTGTCAGTGCTCGTCCTATACTTCCAAGCACGACGGGCATTACGGTCCGCGCAAGTGCCGCATTTCTGCAGGTCGCCGTCAAATTTCTGGACGGAGATATTCTTGCCGCTGTTGGCGAAGATGCCCGCGTCAAAGCCATACGATATATTCCCGAAAAGGCCGGCAGGCCCGAAGCGGCAGTTCCGATCATCGGGCTGGAAGGCAATATCCTCGGCTATGTCACCTGGGACACGATCAAGCCCGGCTTGATGCTGATGGAGAAGATCGCCCCCGGCGCTCTGCTTGGATTTGCGATCGCAGCCAGCGCTGTCATCTATCTCGGCCTCGGTCTACGCAGGGCGTCGCGTGCGCTCGTGCACTCCCGGATCGAGCTTCTGGCGCATCGCAACGAATTGGAAGAGACGGTGAAACAACGCACCGCGGAAATTGAGCGGCAGAAGGCCGAACTCGACCGGATGCTGCAGCAGGAAAGGCACGTCAACGCTCTACAACGCCAGTTCGTATCGATGGCATCCCACGAATTCCGAACGCCGCTTGCCGTGATCGATGCAGCGGCACAGAGGTTGATGCGGCAGAAGGAAGTGCCGACCACCAGCTATATTGCTGAGAAAGCCAGCCTGATCCGACAATCCGTCGCCCGCATGGTCGATCTGATGGAGAGCATTCTTTCTGCCGGTCGCCTGACCGACGGAATAGATGGGATTCATGTCACGGATGTCGACTTGGCCGAGCTTGTAGAGAAAGTCTGCAAGCGCCAGACCGAAATCGGCAAGACGCACAAATTCCACATCGATATGGCTCTCCGGCCCCTGTCGGCAAGGGCTGATCCCTCCGCACTCGAGCAAGTGTTCACCAATCTGGTCTCGAATGCCATCAAATATGCGCCGACCGCACCCGACATCTTCATCAAGGGCTGGGTGGGAGACGGAATGATTCATGTCTCCTTCCGCGACCAAGGTATTGGCATGGATACGGACGATATCCCCAAACTCTTCCAGCCTTATTTCCGGGCGAGAAGCTCCACCGGCATCGCGGGCACAGGAATAGGCCTGAACCTCGCCAAGCAGGTCATCGATCTGCATCACGGTTCGATAAACGTCGCAAGCGTGTTGGGTCGCGGCACGACCTTTACCGTTTCCCTCCCCGCCGGTGCGCAAGATCCGGAGGCCTCGCGGACGACCTTACGCCCGATCCACGCGGCATAGGAAAACAAGGACTGATCCATGACAACCATTTTGTGCATCGAAGACGAAAGCGATATCCGGCAGCTGATTGCCGAAGAGCTTTCCGACATCGGGTTCGGCGTATTGGAGGCAGGCAATGGCCGCCAAGGTCTGGAAATCCTGCTTGAGAAACGCCCCGATATGGTCATTTGCGATATTTCCA
>NZ_JBFUFF010000108.1:0-20151 GCF_056403555.1 Rhizobium sp. P2_G2 | reverse complement strand
ATTTCCAATGTCGAGAATCTGCGCGGCACTCAGTTTGTCGATGTCCTCAATGGTGACAACAAGGCCAATGTCATCGAAGGCGGCGCCGGCGGCGACCTTCTGAATGGCAATGGCGGCAAGGATACCTTGAGTTATGAGCATTCGTCCGATGCCGTCAGCGTCGATCTGAAGGCAAATACCAAGAGCGGCGGCGATGCGGAAGGCGATATCCTGCTGGGTTTCGAGAACCTGCAAGGCTCTGCCCATGACGATACGCTCGGCGGCGACGACGGCAAGAACCTGCTGACCGGTGGTAAGGGGAATGACATCTTGACCGGCTACGGTGCGCCAGACACCTTCATCTTCACCGGCCATTTCGGCAAGGACGAGATCACCGATCTCTCCGCCGCCGATCGCGTGGACTTCTCCCACGGCCCGATGCTGTTCAAGGATTTCGACGCGATGATGACGCATGTCACCGTCTCAGGCGACGATCTCGTCATCCATCATGGCAAGGACACGGTGACCCTCGACCATACGGATATGTCCGACCTGCACGCCTCACAGTTCCATTTCTGAGGTGAACGGGGAACGCGGCTCGCGGCCAGGAAAATCGCCTGGCCGCGAGCCGCTTTTTTGCGCTCGCGTTTTACCTCGGGCTATCGCGTCTATCTTCATATGTTTCGGCATCATGAAACAATTCGTCTATTTTTCACAAGACCAGCCCTTTTGCAAAAATGAAATTTATGAAATAAATTTCACAAAAGAAGAATATTTTGCCTTCATTTTCCGTCTCCTTTTCATGAAACCAACTTATGGAGGCTAAAATGGCATTGCATACGATTAGCGGCGCTCAAAGCCAGGATCTGCATATCGATACCGACGGCGACACCTGGCTCGTCGACGCAGGAGCGACATTCATCAGTTACGAAATCGCACTTGATACGACGGCAAAGAATAGTCACGTTCTGATCAACGGCGACATCGATACTATCGACAAGGGAATTTACGACGCAGGTGGGGCGGGCAACGATATCATCGTTGGCAAGGACGCGAACATCTCGGCCAACACTGCAGCCTATCTTGACGGCGACGGCACCAATTTCACCAATTACGGCAAGATGACAAGCACGGCCATCAATGGAAACGGCGCATTCATTGCCGACAGCGTGCAGCAATTTCGCAACTTCGGAACGATCGCGGCGACGGGACCAGGCAGCACGTCCGCCGCCATCTACGTTTACGAAACCGACGGAGTGGCGATCGAAAATCACGGCACGATCACTTCCAAGACCACTGGTATCGGGGTGAGGAGTGGCAATGTGGATATCGTCAATGTCAAAGGCGGCCTCATCTTCGGCGATGACTTCGGTGTTCGGCTCGGCAGCGACGACTTGCCAGGCGCGCAAGTGTCGCTTGTCAATGCCGGCATGATCTCATCCCCCGATACCGCCATCGAGGGCACAGTCACCGCAGATATGGTTTCCAACAGCGGCACGATAGACGGAACGATCGTGCTGAGGGGCGGAAACGACAGTTTCGTCAACACGGGCGTGATCAACGGCGACATCTTCCTCAACGGCGGCAACGACCATTTCTCCAACAAGGGTGGCACCTGGACCGMAGTCGGCATGCTCGACAGTGGCAATGGCAATGACACGATCGATCTGAGGGGCGGCACCGCTACCACAGGCCAAGGTGCGACGCCGCAGATTTGGGGCGAAAGCGGCAACGACACCTATATCGTCGACAAGGCCACCTTCGATTTGCGGGAGAACGCCAATGGCGGCGGCATCGATACCGTCAAGAGCACGGTGTCCTTTGCACTTGCCGACAATTTCGAGAAGCTGACCTTGATTGGCCACAAAAACATCGACGGCAACGGCAACAGCGCCGACAACGTCATCACGGGCAATGCCGGCAACAATATTCTCAATGGCATGGGTGGCGAGGACTTGATCGACGGCGGCGCGGGGATCGACACGCTCGTTTTCGATCCRAACGGCGCCAAGGGTGTCCARGCCAGCCTGTTGCTCGGCAAAGCGCACGGTGCCGATGGCCTCTATTCCTTYATTTCCAATGTCGAGAATCTGCGCGGCACTCAGTTTGTCGATGTCCTCAATGGTGACAACAAGGCCAATGTCATCGAAGGCGGCGCYGGCGGCGACCTGTTGAACGGCAACGGTGGCAAGGACACCTTGAGTTATGAGCATTCGTCCGATGCCGTCAGCGTCGATCTGAAGGCAAATACCAAGAGCGGTGGCGATGCTGAAGGCGATATCCTCCTGGGTTTCGAGAACCTGCAAGGCTCTGCCCATGACGATACGCTCGGCGGCGATGACGGCAAGAACCTCCTGACCGGCGGCAAGGGCAATGATGTCCTGACCGGCTATGGTGCGGCGGATGTGTTCATCTTCAACGGCCATTTCGGCAAGGACGAGATCACCGATTTCTCCAGTGGGGATCGCGTGGACTTCTCCCACGGCCCGATGTTGTTCAAGAACTTCGACGCGATGGTGGCGCATATCACGCTCTCGGGCGACGATCTCGTCATCCATCACGGCAAAGACACGGTGACCCTCGACCATACGGATATGTCCGACCTCCACGCCTCGCAGTTCCATTTCTGAGGTGAACGGGAGGACGCGGCTCGCAGCCAGGAAAGCGCCTGGCGGCGAGCCGCGCCTTTTTTGCACTTGCGTTTCGCCTCGTTTGGTCTCAAAGCGTGATTTGCGGCATCAAAAAAGTCGCATCCCAATCACCGAGGTCAACGATGGAAGAGTTTCACAAGGTCAGGCGCCTTCCGCCCTATGTGTTCGAACAGGTCAACCGTTTGAAGGCACAGGCCCGAGCCGCCGGGGCCGACATCATTGATCTCGGCATGGGCAATCCCGACCTGCCCACCAACAAGTTCATCGTCGACAAGCTGATCGAATCCGTCCAACGGCCGGACACGCATGGTTATTCCTCCTCGAAGGGCATTCCCGGACTGCGCAAGGCACAGGCCAATTACTATGCCCGCCGTTTCGGCGTGAAGCTCAACCCCGACACGCAAGTCGTGGCGACGCTGGGCTCGAAGGAAGGCTTCGCCAACATGGCGCAGGCAATCACCGCGCCCGGCGATGTCGTGCTCTGCCCGAACCCGTCCTACCCCATCCATGCCTTCGGTTTCCTGATGGTCGGCGGCGTGATCCGCTCGATCCCGGTCGAACCGGATGCAGAATTTTTCCGCGCGCTCGAGCGGGCCGTGGTGCATTCGATCCCCAAGCCGATTGCCATGGTGCTCTGCTATCCGTCGAACCCGACGGCCACGGTCGTCGATCTCGATTTCTACAAGGACGTCGTCGCTTTCGCCAAACGGCATGGCATTTTCGTGCTCTCCGACCTCGCCTATTCGGAGATCTATTTCGACGGCAATCCGCCGCCCTCGGTGCTGCAGGTGCCGGGCGCTATGGATGTCGCCGTCGAATTCACCTCAATGTCGAAGACTTTCTCCATGGCCGGCTGGCGCATGGGCTTTGCCGTCGGCAATGAGCGGCTGATCTCGGCGCTGACGCGGGTGAAATCCTATCTCGATTACGGTGCCTTCACGCCGATCCAGGTGGCGGCGAGTGCGGCACTCAACGATCCCGACGCCGATGTCCATATCGACGAGGTGCGCCAGGTCTATAAGCGGCGGCGCGACGTCATGATTGAAAGCTTTGGCCGCGCCGGCTGGGATATCCCGGCGCCGAAGGCGTCGATGTTCGCCTGGGTGCCGGTGCCGGAGAAATTCCGCCATCTCGGCAGCCTTGAATTCTCCAAGCTGTTGATCGAGAAGGCCGATGTTGCCGTCGCGCCCGGTATCGGCTTCGGCGAGCACGGCGACGATTATGTCCGCATCGCGCTGGTCGAAAACGAGCACCGGCTGCGTCAAGCCGCTCGCAGTATCAAGAAATTCTTTGGTACCGCGGACGAGACGCTGCACAATGTCATCTCGCTGAAATCCGCCAGCTGAATTTTAAAAGACAGGAATTGATGATGGCTGATGCCCTTAAACTCGGCATTGCAGGTTTGGGAACTGTTGGCGCCTCGCTGGCCAAGATCCTCGGTGAGCGCCACAATATGCTGGCCGTGGCCTGCGGCCGGCCGATCGAGGTTACAGCGGTCTCCGCCCGCGACAAGAGCCGCGACCGCGGCGTCGATCTTTCCAAGGCCGAATGGTTCGATGATCCCATTGCTATGGCGCGCGATGGCAAGATCGATGTGTTCGTCGAACTGATGGGCGGCGCCGGCGACCCGGCCTATACCGCGGTCAAGACGGCTTTGTCGCGCGGTCTCCATGTGGTGACTGCCAACAAGGCGCTGCTGGCCAAACACGGGGTCGAACTCGCGGCCATCGCCGAAGAGCAGAGCGTGATCCTCAATTTCGAGGCCTCGGTTGCCGGCGGCATTCCGGTGATCAAGGCATTGCGGGAATCGCTGACCGGCAACACGGTGTCGCGGGTCTATGGCATCATGAACGGCACCTGCAATTACATCCTGACGCGGATGGAGCGCGAGGAGCTGTCCTTCGAGGCCTGCCTGAAGGAAGCGCAACGGCTCGGCTATGCAGAGGCCGATCCGGCTTTCGACATCGAGGGCAATGACACGGCCCACAAGCTGTCGATCCTGACAACGCTGGCCTTCGGCACGAAGATCGCCGCCGACGACATCTATCTCGAAGGCATCACCAATATCTCGCTTGCCGATATCCATGCCGCAGCCGATCTCGGCTACCGCATCAAACTGCTCGGCGTGGCGCAGAAGACCCCATCCGGCATCGAACAGCGCGTGCATCCGACCATGGTGCCGCAGGATTCGGTGATTGCCCAGGTCGATGGCGTCACCAACGCGGTGGCGATCGAATCCGACGTGCTCGGCGAACTGCTGATGGTCGGCCCCGGCGCCGGCGGCAATGCCACGGCCTCTGCCGTCATGGGCGACATTGCCGATATCGCCAAGAGCCGTCCGGGTGCGCAGCTCGTGCCCAGTCTTGGCCGTCCGGCCCTCCAGCTCGATCCTTATGTCCGCGGCGAGATCCGCAGCCACGAGGGCGGCTATTTCATCCGGCTCACCGTCGAGGACCGTGCCGGTGTCTTCGCCAGCATCGCCACCGCGATGGCCGACAATGCCATCTCGCTCGAATCGATCGTGCAGCGGCCGAAGCAGCATAGCGACACGGCCGACCGCCAGACCGTGATCCTCGTCACCCATGCAACGACCGAACTATCGGTGCGCAAGGCTGTCGGCGTGATCGAGCGCGAAGGCTATCTGATCGGCAAGCCGCAGGTCATCCGCATCGAGCGGCCGAAAGCGGCGTGATCGCTTTGAATTGTCTTCTATTCATGCTTACCTCTCGACCAGGTGAAGAGAGGTAGCATGGCGGAAGCGGTCGATCCTGTCGAAAGGGCATTTCTCAACGTCGAGCGCTCGGTCAGCGGCCAGCGCTGGGTGTCGCGTCTCGACCAGGCGGGGCTGAACCGTGCACTTGCCATGTCACAGCATCATGGCCTGTCCGAGTTGATCGCCCGCGTGCTGGCCGGCCGTGGCGTCAGCGTCGACAATGCCGAAGCCTTCCTCGAACCGACCATCCGCAGCCTGATGCCGGACCCGTATACGCTGACGGATTGCGAGACGGCGGCAAAACGCATTGCCGATGCCATCGAGCGCCATGAGCATGTGGCGATTTTCGGCGACTATGATGTCGACGGCGCGTCATCCGCAGCGCTCATGCACCGCTTTCTCTGGCAGTTCGGCATCGATCCGACGATCTATATTCCCGACCGCATCTTCGAAGGCTATGGGCCGAACCCGGCGGCGATCAATCAGCTGATCGACCACGGCGCGCAGCTGATCGTCACGGTCGATTGCGGATCGACGAGCCATGAAGCGCTGGCGGCAGCACATGAGCGCGGCGTCGATGTCGTCGTCGTGGATCACCACCAGGTGACACACGAATTGCCGGTCTGCCACGCGCTGGTCAATCCCAATCGCGAGGATGATCTGTCGGGGCAGGGGCATCTCTGCGCCGCCGGCGTCGTCTTCCTGGTGCTGGTGGCGCTGCAGCGGCTGATGCGCGAACGCGGCGACCCACGCGCAGCCGGCATCGATCTCTTGGCACTGCTCGACCTCGTGGCTTTGGCGACCATTTGCGATGTCGTGCCGCTCAAGGGCCTGAACCGCGCCTATGTGGTCAAGGGTCTGATCGCGGCGCGGCATATGCAGAATCCCGGCCTCGCGGCGCTGTTCACCAAAGCCGGCATTGGCGGGCCGGTGACGCCCTATCATCTCGGCTTCCTGGTCGGCCCGCGCATCAATGCCGGCGGACGGATCGGCGATGCGGCGCTGGGCTCGCGCCTCCTGACGCTCGACGATCCCGGTCATGCGCAGGAGATTGCCGCCAAGCTCGACGAGCTCAACCGCGAGCGCCAGGCGATGGAACAGCAGATGCTGGCCGAAGCGGAAGCCGAAGCGCTGGCCGAATACGGTACGGGCGAGGGCGCCTCGGTGATCGTCACCGCCCGCGACAAGTGGCATCCCGGCATAGTCGGGCTGATCGCGGCGCGGCTCAAGGAAAAATTCAACCGTCCGACCTTTGCCATCGCGTTCGATGCATCCGGCAGGGGCACCGGTTCGGGCCGTTCGATCAATGGTTTCGACATGGGCCGGATGGTGCGCGACGCCGTCGACAGCGGCCTGCTGATCAAGGGTGGCGGACATGCCATGGCCGCCGGGCTCACCGTCGAACGCGCCAGATTGGGCGCTGTCCGCGCCTTCTTCGAGGAAGCGGCGAACGAAACCGTGTCGCATCTCACCTCCAACCGGACGCTCAAGATCGATGGCGCACTCTCCGCCTCCGGCGCCAGCTATGATTTCTGCGACCAGCTGGAATCCGCCGGCCCCTACGGTTCCGGCCATTCGCAGCCGATCTTCGCCATGCCGATGCACCGCGTGACGGACAGCCGCTTCATCGGCACCAACCATATCAAGACCACGCTCGAAGGGCCGGATGGCGGCCGCATCGAAGGCATGGCTTTTCGCGCCGGCGATACCGATCTCGGCCGGCTGCTGCTCTCGTCGCGCGGCGAGCAGATCCATGTGGCCGGCTCCCTGTCGGCGGAATTCTGGCAGGGGCAGAAGCGCATCCAGTTTCGGATCATGGACGCGGCACGGCCGCAGATGGTTTGATATCAGACATTCGTCCAAGCCGGCTTCACCATTCGATGTATAAGCGACAGAAGCGAATGCATGTTTTTTCGAGAATGCGGTACTCGCTTTCGTGAGACATGCTGCAGACGTGGCGATGTGCCCCGTTGAAAGTCCGTGTTTTCCAGCATGGAGCGGAAGTAAATCTAAGCCTTTGGTCGGGCACACTGAGAACGGATGCTAATCTGTGCAGCAGCATGCTGCGATGCACAAGACTAGTGACCACGATTTGCAAATTAACGAAACGAAGCTATTGTCGGCCCTCGGTAATCTTGTGGCTATAGACCTGCCTGCGTCTGCAGGTTAACCTGCCGCAGGAAAGTTGCGTGCGAGGGTAATTATGGTCGAGAAAACTGGCGACGAACATGGCAACAAATTGACGGGTGGCCTTGGTGCGGACATCCTCAATGGCCTCGGCGGCAATGACGAGCTGTTCGGCTCCGGTGGCAAAGATCAATTGTTTGGCGGCTCTGGAAAAGACATCCTGGCGGGAGGAAGCGGCGATGACTCGATGCAGGGCGACGGGGGCGACGACACAGTCGTCATCGGTTCCGGCGCCGATAGTTTCGATGGGGGCACCGGGTTCAATTTTCTCGATTTCTCGCAGATAAAGAGGAGTGTGACCGTCGATCTCAGCCTCGGCAGCGTCACCGTCTATGCCGACGGCCTTGCCGGTAACACGACGAGATTTTTGCATGTGGGCGGTGTGTTCGGATCCAACCGCAACGATCAGATAACCGGCGATGGTTTGGCAAACCAGCTCGATGGGCTGGCTGGCAATGACACGATCAATGGTGGCGACGGCAACGACATTATCAACGGCGGGATTGGCGACGACAAGCTGCTGGGTGGCGCGGGCTTCGACCAATTCAAGCTGTCGGCCGGCAACGATACGATCGATGGCGGCGCCGATATCGATACGATCAATTTCGTGGAAGCGACAAGGGGTGTCAAGGCATCGCTTTCCCATGGCAGCGTCAGCCTGACCACTGCTGACGGCAAGGGCACAAGCACAATCCTGCATATCGAGAATGCTTGGGGCTCGACCTTGTCCGACGCACTGAGCGGAAATAAGTCGGGGAACCTTCTCTGGGGCAATGACGGCGACGACAAGCTGTCGGGCGGCAGGGGCAGCGACTTGCTCGAGGGGGGAGTCGGCCAGGATTTGCTCACCGGCGGCCGCGGCAGCGATATATTCCTGTTCAGTGCAGATCCAACTGCAGATAATGTCGATCAAGTGACCGATTTCACGCCTGGCAAGGACGGTCTTGCTCTCAAGAGCGACATTTTCGATGTCGATCCGACAGGCAGTGAATTGACTCTCGGCGTGTTCGCTTATCACCACATCGATTCGCACGAGTTCCAGGCCGGTAGCGACCACAATGCGGACAATACCCGAGTCCGGGTCCTCTATGACAGCACGGATGGCATGCTCTATTATGATTCCAATGGCAGTCATGCCGGTGGATTGTCGGAGATAGCCTATATCGGTAAGCAACTTGACGTGACCGCCGATTCCGTTCTGGTCTACTGACCGAAGCCAGGAGCGCCAGCGGGCCGTTCCGGGATTATCTGATCTCCACTGACGAGGCCGCGCGGCGGCTCTCCATCCCAATGACAGTCGAATGTCTGGGCGCAAGCATCTCTAGGGACACCTTTGATGGGCTCAAGCGGAGGTATTGYCGCGTAGTTGCAAACATCGGCAAGCCAACCAAATAGTGAGTAACGTTGCTCGCAGCCGTCATATTCCGATTTGACGATTTGCCACCGATCGCCAACGCGCCGCTCGGCGGAAATTCTTATGTCGGTGCCCATTGAATCCCTTTTCGAGCCGCAATGCTTCAATCTGGTGCAGGCTCCCACAATCTTCCGCGGAGTCAAGACGCAAGCAGTCCCCCTTTGGCAAGGGCGATCGATGGCAATAGGTCAGTTGTGGCTCGCAGCTCCAGTCTCAGGGCTGGTAAGCGGAACACGGGGGTCAGTGGCGCACACCCGAGTGTAGATGTCACTGCCCCGCTCGGGCAGCAATGCCGTCTGTCCCGAGGCAACAATTGCCTTAAATTCGTCCCAGGTCTTCGGAGTGATATCATCCGACCATTTAAATAGTTCGGCGCGCAAAGCCTTCTCCGACCACACGCTCTTGAACGTGCCTTTGTCCGTTGTCCCGATCATCAGATATTTCGCAGTCTTTCCATGCGGATTTACGCAGACCCATTGGCTGACCGATTTGAAGCGGCTCTGTTGGGTCAAGTGGGAATGCTTGGCAAGCGCAGGCAGTGTTGCGGTGGAGAATGCGGCAGCCGCAGCCACGATCATCAGTCGAAATCTCATAATGCCCCCTTGGAACATCGGTAAAGTTGCACGACTGGCGGGAAAGTCAAGACGCGAGCATTCGCCCTAGGCAAGGCGATTGTCATCCCATGAGTAAATTGACATCGAGCAAGGGTTGTATAGTCTTGCTCTAAAATAACGCTGACAAACGCGTTGTCGACGGGCGCTTTGATGCCCGCGATGAGGAAGCCAATGACAATCAAAATTCCCCGCGGCCACGCCCGTTATGTCATCGAAGACAGCGATCAGACCAAGCGACGTGGATGTTGACTCATTGAGGGCTTCCCAAGGGGGCAGGAGTTTGATTCTATGTGGTGATTCCCAACAATGGAGGCATTGGATGGGCGCGCCCTTGGAAATTACACGAACGGACCACACGAGCGCTGAGTTGCGAGCGGTGAGCAACCGGTGCTCTGATGGCGCCCAAGTGCGCCGGATACTGGCGGTGGCCATGGTTCTGGAAGGCCGGCCACGGACCGAGGCAGCGGAGCTGAATAGGATGGACCGGCAGACCCTGCGCGATTGGGTACACCGCTATAACGATGGCGGGATCGCAGCCTTGCGGTCGCGTCCCTGCGAAAACGCATGGCGCTTTCTCGTCAACGATCCAGACCGTATCCGTTCCATCGGTTCCCGCAAATGGGCGAAGGTCAATGTCTAAATCGTCTGGTATAATATAATTGGTACGCCCAACGGGACTCGAACCCGTGTTACCGCCGTGAGAGGGCGACGTCCTGACCGCTAGACGATGGGCGCATTGAGAGCAGGTATAAATCCCGCCCGCTGTTCCCGCAAGTGGGAAATGGCACGCCCTAGGGGAGTCGAACCCCTCTTCCCAGAATGAAAATCTGGTGTCCTAACCGATAGACGAAGGGCGCTTCCTTCGCGGTGGCGCCCTTATAGTCAGGGGTTCGGATTCCCGCAAGCGGCTCGTGCAGTTTTTATGACATTTTTTTCAGCGGCAAATCCGGATGAGGAAATCGGCGCAAACGGCTCTGAACGCTCTCGAAAGATCCCGGCGCGGTCACGGGGAGGCGGGGTGCGAGGCCTCCGCCGCAACGACAATTTCAATGGTGATCGTCTTCGCCTTCATGCTCATGTTTCAGCCATGAGCATAGTTCTGCGGGCAGAAGTTTTTCGTAGGCATCGTCGCTGCCGACGAAATCGCCGAGATCGTCGACGCTGACGAAGCCGACATTGGGGAATTCTTCGGCCGCGCGTCTAAGGAAGCTGAAGCTGCTCGAACCGATGCCCACCATGATGTAGTAGATCTGCGATTCGGCATGCTCTGCCTGCTGCAGGACGTGCCAGGCCTGCTCGATGTCCGAGTTTTCGCCATCCGTGAGGAAGTAGTTGATGGCCGGCACGCCGGAGCGCGTTTCTTCGCCCAGGATATCGCGCTTGCGCCCGAAAATCATGCCGAGCAACCCTTCCGGCTGATGTTCTTCGAGCAAGCCGTAGGTGAGCAGGTTGGAGCGGATCACCGGGCCGTAATCCGTGCCGCCCCAGAGGATGCCGTCGAGGCCGAAATTGTCGATGATCTCGCGCCTGATATAGTCGTTGTAGTTCTCGGCGGTCGCCTGGGTGATCGACGCCATCCTGTTGCCGTCGGAAAATACCCAGGTATCGATCCTGCCATCATCGTCGAAATAGAGCGCAACGGGCAGGACGCGCTCGAGGGCGGACTGCATCACCCCGTCCGCGAACAGCTCGCGCATCGAGCCGGAGACATCGATGTTCAGGCCGACCTGCGCCGGGATACGTTCATGGATGCCCTGCTTTTGCAGCACGAATCCCACACGGCGAATTTCCTCTTCCGGTTTTTGCAGCTTGAAGGTCGGCATTCGGATCATCCTTCCGATCTGAGTTTGCAAGAATACGGCTTTAGCTGAGATAGGCTTCGATCACCTCGCCGAGGCCGGTGCTCGAGGCGGCACCGACCGCCTGGAACTCCCAGGCGCCGTCCGGCCGCTTGAGGAAAGAAGCAACGTGCACGGTGGTCTTTCCGGCAAATTCCGAGGTCAGCTGATAGCGGCAGAGTTCGACATCCGCCATGTCGCAGACTTCGATATAGGCATTCCGGACCTTGCCGAAATCCTGGTTTCTGCGGTCAGCCTCGTGGATGGTCGCCCAGACCGCGAGTTCGACAATGTCCTTCGGCAGTTTCGCCAGCACGATCTTGAACTCTTCGCGAAAGCCTTCGCCACCATGCCCGCCGCCATGATCGTCGTCGTCATGCGCGCTACTGCCGCGTCCGGTGCGATCATCGCGCTGATGCCACATCGAGCCGTCATCGGTTTCAAACGAACCGTCGGGCTTCTTGTCCAATGCGCCATCCAGATTGCTGGGACCGCGGACGAAGGCATAGCACAGCGCATGCGAGCCGAAATTATAGAGGCGGGCGCGGTTGCGATCGCCACCAGGATGAATCAGCGCGAAACAATGGACATCGAGATCGAAAGCCGGCCCGGAACCATCTGGCGGATCCCAGACGAGACCGGAATGAACGAGCTGGATTTCCTTCTTGATCTGGAACGATTGACCCTTGGTGAGATTGAAAGTTGCCACGCGCTATCTCTCCTGTGCATGAGCATGTGCAGTGTGCCCATTCTGCCAAGTTGCACGCAATGTAGTCAGGCAGTCCTGCCGAGGCAACCCTGACTATAAAGCGAATCTGGCAGCGACGAGAAATGGATGACGAAGAGTTCTGAGACGCGGACGTAGCTGAGGCGAGGGAGAATTCGCAGCGGCGCGTAACGAAGGCCGACGGTTCTTACGCAGGAGAGTGRCACGCCCTAGGGGAGTCGAACCCCTCTTCCCAGAATGAAAATCTGGTGTCCTAACCGATAGACGAAGGGCGCCTGCGCTTCGTGTGGGGGCTATATAGACAGCTTAATCGGGCTCCGCAAGCCTAAAAAGACGTGGCAAATTGGAAAAATGCGAGCTGGGAAAAGTGCCGGAAAAGCGATTGGAATCACCAGATTAGCGCACTCAGCCGTGACGGCGGCGGCGGCAGCGCCAGTTCCAGTCACGCTCGTCGCCGAGGTCGATATGCACCGATTCCGTATAGCAATAGGTGCCGACGCCGCCACGGCCCGGGATCGAGCGCAGATAGTCGGCGAGTTCCCATTTCGACACGCCTTCGACCTGGATATCGGCCGCGGCGCAGAGCGTGTGCATCGAATGCTGCGCACCGCCGACGCGCCGGTTATGGCCGGGATCGCGATAGCCCGAAGTGACGACGACATGGCGGCCGTAGTGAAGTTCTACCTTTTGCAGCATGTCCTTCAATTGCGGGCCGAAACAGCTGACATCGACCGTCGGGTTCTGCACCCAGAGGCCGTTCGGCGCCATGCGCGTCATGCCCGGCAGCGAGGCGAGCTTCATCAGGCCCGCCGGCTGGTCGTCACCGGAATCTTCCATCTCGTCTTGCGTGACATTGTTGGTCGGCATCATCGCAGTGGTCGTGACGCCCGGCAGCGCCTGATCGTTGAGCGACGCCGTCTGCATGTTCGGAATGGACTGGGTGTTGATCCGGCGCTTGTTGCCGAATCGGTCGCCATCAAAGCTGGCGGCGGCAAGTTCCCTCGGCTGCGTCCGACGGAAGAAATCGGCCAGTGTCAGGCGTTTCTTCCTGGGCTCGGCAGCCGGCTTCTCGGACTGCACGTCGGCGACAGCCTTGTCATAGGACGGCATGGCTTCGAGGCTGCGGGTCTTGGGCTGCGTCGACGGCGTCATGTCTTCCATCGCCGCCGAGACGTCGTTGGCCGCATTGTCGGCGGAGGCCACTTCGTCGTCCGCGGGGACAGTCTTGCCGGCCAGAGCGAGGTCCTGCACCTGGCTGACCTGCTGGGCATCCGGCAAGGGAATCGCGGCGGTGTCGCGCGACGGCTGATCCGTCTCGCCGGAATAGATGCTGTTCTGCGCCGCATTCAGCGTCTGGCCCGGCTCGACGCCGTGATCCGTCTGATTGAGCGCCACCTGCTGCGGCACGGCGACCGTTTCGACCGTGGCGGTATTGGCGCTGGCGAAAATGCTGGTCTTCGTCGCCGCGACATGCTGGCGGGCGAGGAGTGAATTGGTGCGGGCGAGTTCGGTGGCAAGCTGGCGCTTACGCGCTGCGGCTTCCAGCGTCGCGGCCTGGGCATTGAGTGTATTGGCCTTGAGCGAAGCCTGGTCGTTGAGCAGTTTTGCGTCTTCCTCGGCCTGTTTGGCGATCGCCGACTGCTGATCGTCGGCCGCCGGCTGCTGTGCGGCAAGGCGGTCCGTCTTCTGAGCGGTCGAAGGCTGGTGATAAACGGGAGGCAAGGTCTCGATGGAAGCAAGCTGGTCGCCCGGAGACGACATGCAGCCGCTCAGAGTCCCAAGGCTGCCCGCCAGAAGCGCAACGCGCACAGACCACCCCGGAAGGGATGAAGAAACCCGGTCTACTCGCAAAAATCCGTCCCCGCAGAGGTTTTTGTTTGTCGGCTTTGTCGGCGCGCGATTCGTAAACACAAAATCGCGGAAAGTAAACTGTTGTAAAATTATCGTGATCGCCGCCGAGAGCGGCAATTTCGATTCGCTATTCACGCAAGATTAGTCCCCGTAACTTGTGTGAAAGCGAATTGCGGCGAAAGCAAGATCGCCGCAATTTGGTCTCTGTTTGGTAAGTCCTGATCTACCGACTACCAGGCGCCCGTGTTCGGCATCGAGCTCCACGGCTCGGCCTGGGGCTGTGCGGCGCCCTTCTGCAGGATCTCGATCGAGATGCCGTCGGGCGAGCGGACGAAAGCCATGCGGCCGTCGCGCGGCGGGCGGTTGATGGTGACGCCCTTGTCCTGCAGGCTCTTGCAAAGCGCATAGATATCGTCGACCTCATAGGCGAGGTGGCCGAAATTGCGCCCGCCCTGATAATCCTCGGTGTCCCAATTATAGGTGAGTTCGAGCAGCGGTGCGCCGTGGCTGGTGCCGGCATCCCTGTCCTCGGGAGCGGCCAGGAAGACAAGCGTATAGCGGCCGGCTTCGTTGTCGGTGCGGCGGACTTCGACGAGTCCGAACTTGTTGCAGTAGAAATCGAGCGCGTCGTCGATGTTTTTGACGCGCACCATGGTGTGTAGGTAGCGCATTGGATTTCCTCACCTGGTTTTGGAGGCCGCCGGGGGTGGCTCAACAGCGGTACTGCCGACGGCTTATGACGCGCCATTCCTGACCAAAAAGACAGCCTGAAGCAAGCCATTTGTGGGATGAAAACCCGTGGGGATTATAACAGCTAGGACTTGCATATGTTTCATTTCGGGATGTTAATCTCGTAAATGAAGAATCAGTTAACCAGGTATGTGCGCGTAAAGGGGCAAGGGCAGTATGGCGGACAGGATTTCTTCCAAAAACATCTCTCTTTTCGAGGAGATGCCCGCAGAGCCGGTCGATCTGGTCGAAATAACAGGGATAATCAAGTGGTTTGACGTCGCCAAGGGCTTTGGCTTCATCATTCCGGACAATGGCACGGCCGATGTGCTGCTGCATGTGACATGCCTGAGACGCGACGGTTTCCAGACCATTCTCGAGGGTACGCGCGTCGTCGCCCTCATCCAAAAGCGGGATCGGGGCTATCAGGCCTTCCGTATCCTTTCGATGGATACATCGACGGCTATCCATCCGTCCGAAATGCCGCCGGTGAGGACGCATGTCCAGGTGACGCCATCGAGCGGACTCGAACGGGCGATTGTAAAATGGTTCAACCGCACCAAGGGCTTTGGCTTCCTGACGCGCGGCGAGGGCACCGAGGATATCTTCGTGCATATGGAGACGCTGCGCCGCTACGGCATCACCGAACTCCGTCCCGGCCAGAGCGTGCTCGTGCGCTTCGGCGATGGCGACAAGGGCCTGATGGCGGCGGAAATCCATCCCGATATCGTCAACAACAGCAGCCGGCCGCATTGATGATTCTGAGTTCAAAGACGTTTTTGAAGGGCGCCATTCTGGCGCTTTTCTGCTTTCTGGGGCCGGTGTTTGCCGCAAGCGCCGCAGAGTTTCGCACCGAGGGTCTTGAGATCGTGCGGCAGGACGGCCGTGCACTGGATTTCATCGTCGAGGTGGCGACCGACGAGGCTGAGCGCGAGCAGGGGCTGATGAACCGGCAGAGCATGAAGCCGGATCGCGGCATGATCTTCGATTTCGGCACCGACAAGCCCGTCTATATGTGGATGAAGAACACCTATCTGCCGCTCGACATGCTGTTCATCGATCGTAGCGGCAAGATCACCTATATCAAGCGCAACGCGCTGCCGCTCAGCGAAGACATCATCGCCTCGCAAGGGCCGGTGCGATTCGTGCTGGAGATCAATGCCGGCGTCAGCGACACGCTGGGGATCAAGATCGGCGATATGGTAAAAAGCATGCAGGTGGCGAGGGCGAAGAGCGGCGGATAGTTCTGCTGCATAAGCGCAATTTAGCTGTTGCGGCATCGGTGTGAAGCGTGTAATTCGTCCTCGCTCAGTTGGATCGGAGTGTAGCGCAGCCTGGTAGCGCATCTGGTTTGGGACCAGAGGGTCGGGAGTTCGAATCTCTCCACTCCGACCATTCTAACGAGTTGATTTCCTTCAAGACCCTGATACTGCAGAATTCATAGCCGCTCAATTGGTACACAAGGGCGGTACACAGTGGGTCTTTCAATGCCATCTCCAACCCCAATCGGGAACAACTACTATCTTCGCGTTCGGGTGCCCGCTGATGTGGCCACCAAGGTCTATGGGAAAACCATCAATGTTCCCATCGACGGGAAGCCGCGCCCCGTCCTCGTGAGGGACTCCGTCAAGGTCTCGCTCGGCACTGCTGACAAGAGAGAAGCTAAGCGGCTGTTCACAGAGGCCCACGCAGCCGTCGAAGCTTATTGGGAGACCGTGCGGAAGGGACCGCAGATGCTCTCTCAGAAGCAGTTGGTGGCGGTGGCCGGCGAGATACGGAACGCCTTCGTCAAGGCCCTCGATGAAAACCCCGGAAGCCCCGAGCGGTGGATGCGTGTGATGGACGCCAACGCCTCTGCCCGTGTTGGTCGGCTGAACCCGCTCACCATTCCTGCGAAGGGCAGGGTGGCCGTGGACATGGAAGCGCGATTCGGAGGGATGATGGACGCTGTGTTGATGGGGCGGGGCATCATGCTCCATCCCGAACAACGTCCCCGCCTTCTGGTGCTGGTGGCCGATGCTTTGGACGATGCCGCCACAGTCAATCTCAGGAAGGCAGAGGGCGATTACTCACCGGACACGGGAGCGGCAAAGTACCCCGCGCTTGAACGGACTTCACCTAGCGCCAGCCAATCCAAAAAGAGATTGAGCATTGCCGAGGGTGTCGCAGATGCGGGCCTTTGGACGTTTGAAGATGTGATCACGGAACAAGAGCGGCTCACGGGCATGGGACTGCGCAGCCGGAACAAAGCATCGGCCACCTTGACCAAATACCGCAAGGCTATCGAAGAATTCGACGCGCACCGGGGAAACAAGATCGTCGCCGATGTGACGCTGGCAGACGGTGAGGCGTGGCGGGATGCGATGCTCACGGCAGGGAAGCTCTCGCGAAAGACGGTCCATGACAAGCTTACGGCTATTCGGGCACTCCTGTCGTGGGCAGACGTCCAGAGCAAGAGCACGATCTTTGCGGATGGTTCGCCGTGGCGACACCTTGATATGCCGATCTTTGAGAAGCGGGGCGGTGCCGAACGGACCTACAGCCTGAAGGAAGCAAGGCACCTTTTGGAATGCGCACGAAAGGAGGCAAGCTCACGGTTTCGATGGATACCGTGGATCGCTGCCTTCACGGGAGCGCGAGTGAACGAAATCACGCCACTTGAGAAGGCTGATGTGTTCGAGGTTGAGGGACGGTGGTTCATCCACATCCGTGTTGGTGAAGGCCGCACGACAAAGACCCACAAGAGCCGGAAAGTGCCAATTCACGGGGCGCTCAAAGATGAAGGCTTCATCGACTTCGTTCGTGGCGCACCGGATGGGCGGCTCTTCACTGGCGGCGTAAACATCGACCAGCGCATTCGAGAATGGGTACATGAGAAGGTCTTCCCGAATCGAAGCGACATGCCGCCACCTAACCACGGTTTCCGTCACCTGTTTGAAGACGCGCTATTCAGCGGCGTGGAACACAAAGCTGCTCTCTACATCACCGGTCGGTCAACAGGTTCATCGGCTGAGGATTACGGCGGGAGCGATTTCAAGCTGTTGCAATTGGCAAAGCAGATGGACAAGGTGCCGTCGATCATGAGCAACCAAGGTAGCACGGCCACCGACCAGATTGGCCAGCACGACTCCCCACCAAGCTGCTCCACCGGGTGAGGTCCATCGTAGCAGCTAAGCGAACCACCCGCTACAGCTGATGCAGAGATATGGAGGGGTTACCTTGCGACAGCCTTCTTCGTTTATCGGGATCGACTCTACAACGCGTTTCGTGGCTCGGCTAGACCATGGCTCATCTTTGGCGTTAGGCGAGTCGATTTTCCTACCCGCCGTCAGAAAGAACGTAATTGCGCGCCGGCGTGCCTTGTAGCGTTTTGAAGGTGCTCTTAGGCTGCCTCATGGATAGCCACGTGCTATCCGTCAAGGACATTGCGAGACGAGAGTCCGAATGAGAAATCTTTGGCGCTGGTTTTCGTTTGCTGCTGTTGCCGCTGGCACAGCCTCTCCCGCGTTTCCTCAGGAGGGTTGGACGCTAGACCGAGCCACCCTCGAAGCGTTTGTCCATCAGAGGATTGAGAATTTTAGTTGTAAATATGGCCCGTCTGGTTCCTCAGCCGAATGCCATGCCATATGGAATGATGCTAAGAAACACCCGCATGCAGTACAGCGCGGCGTCGTTATTGTGAGCGCAAGACTGACAGCGGCGGGCTGGCATCTGTCTTATTCTGATGTCGTGGACCTCTCGTTTTGAGAGTCTGGGACCAGCACGTTGGCGGAGGTACCATGCGATGAAGATCACTAAGTTGTTTCCCTGGTTGGTCGTTGCCGTTTTCGCCGGATCGGCCGGGACTTCGATCCGCGCCGCCCAAACATTACAGACGCCTAGCCGTGCTGAAATCGAAGCATTCCTACATCAGCGAATTGCCAGCTACCAATGCCGCGTCTGGTCAGACCCCAAATATGGACAATTGGAATGCTCCGTCGCACGCGTCTTCAGCGGCAAACAGGCGCGGCTGGTGGGCAGGGAACCGATGCTAGTCTATACCAAACGCTCAAATACAGGTTGGACGTTCTGGCTACCTGTTTTTGGGGAAATGAGCTTCTAGGCGATAGGTGGTTGACATAACGGCAGGCAAATCCCCCAAGGGCGATGCGCTCGCCTTCGTCGCTTGACGAGGGGCCGATGTTCTGTCGCCTTGTTCCACCTTAAGTCCCCTGCGCCGCACGATAGGTCGAGAACCTTATTTGACTTCGGCAAGGCTGTCAGGCACACGGAAGCTTTTGCGGAACCTGCGAGTCTTGGCATCATTGTTACGTTAGGAGCACGCCATGAACCCGCCAAGACGCCTAGTACCGTACGATGACCGCTTGCTTGACTGCGAGGAGGCACTTGAGGACGACTTCCTGGCGCTGGTGGACAAGGCCTGTGACAATGGCTGGAACGCCACAGAGGTCTCCGTCGCCATCACCAGTCTTGCCGACAACCTCATGCTGAAGCTGGCGGCAGAGGATGACACCATGAGGCAAATCCTTGCGGCGAAGCTCAAGCGGCCTTAGCGACGTTCTCCAGCCGCACAATCTCGTCATCCGGCAGGGGCCTTTGAAGGTGCTTCACATCGCTCCACGGCTTGGTCAGCCACAGGTCAATTTCAAGGTCGTTTCGAAGGATGACCGGCATGGCCTTCTCGTGGACTTCACCGACAACCCGGTTTGGGCTTGTGGTCAGAAAGCCGAACAGATCGATGGTCTCAAGGCCGGTCTTTACCTTCCGCACAGATGTCCACTGCGGCACCCATATCCCAGCAAACCAGAACAGCGGTTTATCCTCGTTCATGGCAAACCATGCGTTCGGCGTGCGGCCCCCTTCAGGTTTGCTTGCGGGATCGGGCTCAGCGAATTGCGTCACCGGGACTATGCAGCGGTTTTCGACGCCAAGCCATGGCTTCCAGTGGGAGCTTGAAGTGTTCCTTACGTTCGTGGTGCCGCCATCGGGTTCCATCTTGAGAAGCTGATCGAAGTCCACCGGCTTGCCTTTGGCGCGGAGCTTGTCAGCACGCTTTGTGGCGGCATCGAGCAGTGCCTTCTTGGAACTCGGGAGACCCCAGCGCACGTTCACAAGTTCCCGCTCGCCGCCATTGTTGCGGATGATGGGTGCCTCTTGGTCGGGATAAGTCTCGTAGGAGTCTCGAAGATTAATGCGGCTGTGGGCCTCCTGCGCCCACCTATTCTGCCAGTCTTTAGGTTCCATGCGAAAGAGGTTGCACATTACAGGGGCTGAACCGCCCCGGCTTTGCCGGAGACCGTTTGGTTTAAGTTATGCGGCCACGGCTGGTTCGTCCAGCATGGCGTAGTATCGTTCTTCGGCTTCAGCTGGTGGAATATTGCCGATGGGCTCCAGAAGTCGTCGATTGTTGAACCAATCCACCCATTCGAGCGTGGCGAACTCCACGGC
>NZ_JBFUFF010000107.1:0-20477 GCF_056403555.1 Rhizobium sp. P2_G2 | reverse complement strand
GGTTAATAAAAAAGCCCCGCAACCGAGGTTTCGGGGCTTTTTCCTATGTATTTTTAGGGGTTTTTAGAAAGGGCTGAAAGAGTGCTCTTAATCGACGAACTCGACGGTCACGCCAGGCTTTACCATTTTGGCGAGTTCCTGAGCATCCCAGTTGGTGAGTCGAATGCAGCCATGGCTCTGGGTTTTGCCGATGCGCGAAGGATCCGGCGTGCCATGGATGCCGTAGGTCGGCTTGTCGAGTGCGATCCACACGGTGCCAACCGGGCCATTCGGCCCCGGCGGGACAGTCAGCACCTTGTTGTTCGAACCCTGCTTGAAATTGATCTTCGGATTATAAGTGTAGTCCGGGTTCAATGCGACGCGGGCCACGAGGTGGATGCCGGATGGGGAGGGCGTATCGGCGGAGCCGATCGAGGCTGGATAGGCAGCGACCAATTCGCCCATCGGACCATAGGCGAACACCTGCTTGCGGCTCTTGTCGGCGATGATCTTGGAGACCATGCCGGTGCGGTTGGCGCCCGGATTGATTACCTTCACGACGGTGCCGGGAATGGTGAAGTCCTTGCCCGGATTGAGCTCCTTGAGATAGTTCTCGTCCATGTGGAAGCGCTCGCCGAGCGCTTCGGTTACCGAAGTATAGGACATGGCCGGCAGCGTGGCCTTCTTGGAGTAGTCTTCCGGTATAGCGGCGAGATAGGGACCGGCTGCGTCGGCGGAGGTGATCGTATAGTCGGTGATCGGCAAGCCGCCATCAAGGCCGAGCCGGCTCATAATGTCTTCGGAATTGTTCGGATCGAGCTTTTCGCCGGAAATCTTCTCATAGGCGAGGATCGCCTTGGTGACGTTGGAGCCCAGTTTTCCATCGATCGCGCCGGGGGAGGCGCCTTCGCGGTCGAGGAAGACTTCTAAGGCGGTGATCTCGAACTTGGAATGCTTGCCCTTGAGCGTGATCACAGGATCGGCCGGTTTGTCGTCGATCGCCGGCTTGGCCGGCTCGAGCGCCGCCATGTCGGTATTGTCGTCATTCTGATTCTGGTCGACGGACTGGTCGTCGCCCATATTGTCGCTCTTGACGCCGTCGCCCGGCAGCGGCTGCTCGATGGAGCCGCCCTGCTGGTCGCCATCGGTTGCATCAGGCACGGAACCCGTCGCCATGCCGGCGGTGTCACTATTGTCCCTGCGATTGCGTAGCGGCCGTTCCGGAAAGTAATTGGGATCGTCCTGGCCGGCGCTGTCCGAATAGGCTTGCTGGCCGGCATAATCATCCTGCACGGCCGAGGACGGCAGTTGGCCGGCCTTGCGCCGATTGAGATAGTTCATCGCCCGCATCTCGGTCGCGACGATGTTGCCATAATGGTCGATCAGCACGCGTTCGCCGCGCTTGTTGCGCTTGACGATCACGTCGTTGGCATCCGGGATATAGTCGAGCAGGTCGCCGTCGGGGGTGACCAGCACCATGCCGCGCTCGTCAGTGGGCAAGTCCTGTGCAAAGACCGGGCTCGCGAAGAGAACCGCGATCAAGGAGAGGGCGCCAATTGTGTTTTTCATTTCCTGCTCTGTTGCGAATGTCGAATTCGGTGGATGGATACAAGCGAAGCACTTGAAATTTGACTCTAGTGTGGAATTTCGAGCGTCTCGGTGAATAAAGGATGAAAATCCCTTCGGTTCCGTGGCTTGAAAGCCACAAAGCCGATCGAGGGGCAAGGGGAGGCGCGATGCGGTTCGGCGATGAACGACTGGAAATTGAGCTGGACGAGAGCTCGGCGCTCGATGTCGGCTCGCTCAGGGTCGACGGCGTCGAGATCGCGCCGGGCGATGCGGTCCCTGATGATGGCGATCCGAGAATCCGGCATGCGGTGGCGGGTTTCCTGTTCACCTGCGGTCCCGACCATATCCGCCATCCCGAACCGCTCGGCGACGGCATCGATGGGCGCTATCCGCTGCATGGTTCGCTTTCCGGTCACCTGCCTGACGACGTCAGGGTGAGGGAGCTTTCAAACGGCAGCGAGGTGACGGCCCGCATCCGCGTCGCGCTGGCCCAGGGCGGCGAGGCCGATCTCATGCGCAGATGGCGGTTCGACAACGTGACCAACAAGATCGGTCTCGAAGACCGGCTCGTCAATATCGGCCGCGTGCCCTTCCCGCCGATGCTGATGTATCACATGAATATCGGCGCGCATCTCTTCGACCGGCGCACCAAGCTGGTGGGCGCTTCGTTCGAGGGCGGGAAAATCGGCTGGCGATTCGGCGACGGCGACAGCGCGGTCTTCTGTGTGCCGGCCGCCGAGGAGGAAGGCAGGGCGGGAGTCCGGCTTGGCCCTATCGAGTCGATCGGCGGCCGATCGTTAAGGGTGGGATTTTCGGCAGACACGCTGCCATGCCTGCAGATGTGGCGCAATCAAGCGGGCCATTGCGATGTTCTGGGCATCGAACCGGCAAGTCATCCCTGGAAGAAGCGGGACGAACTCGATGCCATGGGCCTGATGACGCCGCTGACGCCCGGTGCAATTCGCACCTACCGGCTGAGTTTCGCCTTTCGGTGATTGACGGCGGCGGCGGGGCTGGCTACCTATTCGACGCTTTATCTATAGAGAGTGTGCGATGAACATCCGCCAGATCAATGACGAATATTCCGTCTCCCCACAGATCGCCGTCGAAGACCTCGACCAGATCAAGGCCATGGGGTTCAAGTCCATCGTCTGCAATCGGCCTGATGACGAGGATCCCGGCCAGCCTGATTTTGCGGCGATCGCGGCGCGCGCCAAGGAACTGGGCATCGAAACCGCCCATATTCCCGTCGTCGGCCAGCCCTCAGGTGATGCCGTCAAGGATATGGTTGACGCGCTGGACGAATTGCCGAAACCGATGCTGAGCTATTGCCGCTCGGGCAACCGCTCGACGATCATCTACCAGATGACGTCGCACCTGCGTTAACAATCGGTTTCTTTCAAACGACGAATTCCATCCATCGCCGGGGAAGCTTCGAACGACCGAAGCTTCCCTTTATTTTGGGCTATTTTCAATTTTTAGTAACCGCCAGCACAGGCGATTGGCGCGTTGATCGCCTCCTGATTGTTGTTTTCGCATGGAAACCGGAAAAAATACAGCTATTTGCCTATATATTGCAAAACCAGTGGCTTTGGGGAGCGCAACTTAAGTGTCTGTTAATGGCAAGTTTCTAAATTTAATTCAATCCAGCTAAGGGCTGTCAAGGGGTGGCGTTCGTGCCGAGAGGGGCAAGTCGGTGAAAATCAGCGGTAAAATCTACAGTCTTGTTGCAGTCATGTGTTTTTCCTCCGTGCTGATCGCGGCAATGGCGATATTTGCCATGGAGGGCTATGGTAACAAGCTCGAAGAATACAAGCTCGCATCGCAACGCGCCTATAATGGTGAACGGCTCAACCGCTATGTCACGGCTGTGGTGATGGAAGCGCGCGGCATTTACGGGGCGCCGTCGCTGAAGGACGCCAAGAAATTCGCCGATGGTCTCACCGAAGATCTCGCCGAGATGGATACGGTGCTGAAGGCCTRGGAGCCGCTGGTGCCGGCCGACCAGAAAGACGCTTTCGACAAGGTCGTCTCGCGCTCGCAGGAGTTCAAGGCCTTCCGTAGCGAGACTGCGCGTCTCGGCACGACGGTCAGCATTGCTGCCGCCAACGAACAGGGCAACAACGAGGCCAACCGCGCCAACCGCAAGGCCTTCCAGAAGGAAATCGACGCTGTCGTCAATGTCGACAAGAAGCGGCTCGAGACCGTCGAGAACTCGCTGCAGGAATTCGAGCAATGGATCTTCATCCTGGTCAGCGCGACAGCCGTCGTCGGCATCGCGGCGGGCGCGGGCCTGGGCTTCGCCATTGCCAGGTTCCACCTGTCGCGGCCGATCCATGGCATTACCGACACGATCCGGGCGGTGGCCGATGGGAATTTCGACATCGTCGTTCCTTTTGCCGACCGCAAGGATGAGATCGGCGACATGGCTCGTGCCGTGGGCGTGTTCAAGGAGAACGGCCTTGCCGTTCGCGAGCTCCACCAGAGGGAGGCGATCCAGCGTGCCAAGAACGATGAACTGCAGGCAATGATGTCTTCGGTCGTCGCCGCTGCTGCTTCGGGTGATTTCAGCCGCCGCATCGACAAGGATTTTGGCGACCACAACCTCAATGTCGTCGCCACCAATGTCGACCAGCTGCTGAGCACTGTCGACGCGGGCATCAGCGAGATGCGGGCTGTCATGGCCAACCTCGCTGAGGGCGTGCTGACCCGCAACATGAACGGTAGCTATCAGGGCGCCTTCGCCGAGCTGCAGGGCAATGTCAACGGCACCATGACCAGCCTGAAGCAGACGATCCGCGAAGTGCTCAACACGTCGGATTCGATCAACGGCAACATCAACGAGCTCGGCTCGTCGACCAACGACCTGTCGAAGCGCACCGAACAGCAGGCTGCGGCGCTTGAGGAAACCTCGGCGGCACTTCAGGAAATCACCACCGTCGTGCGCACCGCGACCGGCAAAGCCGAAGAGGCCGCCACCATGGTCCGGAAGGCCACGACCGATGCGGGTCAGGCCGGCCAGGTGGTTGGCAATGCGATCGACGCGATGGGCCGCATCGAAAATGCCTCGAACGAGATCAGCAAGATCATCAACGTGATCGACGAGATCGCCTTCCAGACCAACCTGCTGGCGCTCAATGCCGGCGTCGAGGCGGCGCGTGCGGGCGAGGCAGGCAAAGGCTTTGCCGTGGTGGCGCAGGAGGTGCGGGAGCTCGCTCAGCGCGCCGCCAATGCGGCCAAGGACATCAAGACGCTGATCACCCGTTCGAGCGATGAAGTGCAGACAGGCGTCCGGCTCGTGCAGGAAACAGGAAGCGCGCTGTCGGAAATTGCTGGCCGCGTCGCCTCGATCAACGACTACATCCAGGCAATTGCGGACTCGGCCAAGGAACAGGCCGTCGGCATCAACGAAATCAGCCAGGCGATCAACCAGATCGACAACGTCACGCAGCAGAACGCGGCGATGGTGGAAGAGACGTCGGCCGCCACTATGAAGCTCGCCGGCGAGGCGGACCGCCTGGTGCAGCTCATCGCTCGCTTCCAGCTGGACGAGGCAGCCGCCAAGCTGCGCCGCCGCGCGGCATAACCCGTTACCATAAGAACGAGGACGCCTACCGAGACTGGCCCGCGCCGAAAGCGCGGGCTTTTTCCTATGTGGGGGCGTCGGCTCTATGCCCCGAGCCGCTGCACTGGCCGGCTCAGGGAAGCGCAAAGCTTAGATGATCAGTCCGGGCCATAGGGGCGCTTGAGCAGCGCCTGTGGGCCGGCCATGTGGCCTTCGGGCGGGTTCTCGCGGAAAATAAGCTCCCAATCGCCACGATAGGTGTCCATGGCAGGAGGTCCGGGAGAGCCGAGGACGGCGACGAGAGCCAGGCGTTCCTTCTCCTTCGTCGTCAGCGCTTTGTTGATGATGTTCCATACCGTGTAGCCGCCGGCGGAAAATCCGTAGAGTGCGAAAACGTCGTCGTCGGCGCGGATCTGCTTCAACGCTTCACGCATCTGGGCGCTGTTGTAGCCGGAATTTCCCGCGACGGGGATCATCTTCGGCTCGTAGCCGCGCAGGCGGGCGAAATCCATGGCGGCGGTGTCGTCGAGTGCGCCGTTGGCCCAATATTTCGACCTGCCGCCGGGCAGAGCATAGTCGCCTGCCTTGCCGCGCAATATGAACATCTTCATCGGATGGCCTCACGGGTGCTTGGTGGCGGGAGAACGGCGGGTCGGGCCGTAGGGGTTGGTCAGGAGCACCCTCGGGCCTCGCATATGGCCGTTCTTACCCTCCGGGTCCTCCCTGTAAATCAGCTCCCACGGTCCGTCGTAGATAGCCGAGTGCGGCGGAGCTCCGAGGACGACGACCAGAGCCAGGCGCTCCTTTTCCTTTTTCGTCAGCACGGACAGGATATTGGCAATCGTGTAGCCGCCGGCGGAAAATCCATAGAGTGCGAAGACATCATCATCCGCCCGGATTTCCTTGAGTGTCGCGACCATCTGCTCACTGTTGACAGCTGAATAGCCTTTTACATCGATCACTTTTGCGTCATATCCCCTCAGTCGCGCGAATTCCAGCGCCGGGGGTTCGTCCAATGCGCCCTTCTGCCAATATTTGGGCTTTCCGTCGGGCGTCGGGTAATCTCCGGCTTTTCCACGCAATATCAGCATCTTCATGGGCCTGTCCTCCGCGTCCGCTAACAGGGCTTGTCTAGCGCTTTGCTAATATTATCAAATTATCGGCGAATACGAAGCAGGGCTGTTCCGTAGAGAACATATTCCATCCACCGAATGTGCATTGTTAACTTGGGGACCAGAGATGCGGCCAGCCGCCGCGGATACCGGTTCAGGAACGGAGGCAGCGATGAAACACTGGAGCGGAATGCTGATACAAAGCGATGGCAGCAAGCCTTTCGTGGTTTCTCTGATGAAAACTCTGGCAGACGAATTTCCCTACATCATTTTCAAGATGGGCGGATTTGTCGACCGCGATATCCGCGGCAAGCCGGGGGTGAAGTCGATGCATGCCAGCGGCCGCGCCATCGACATCTATCTCGACGTCAGAAACCCGCCGGAAAAGACGCTTGGCAAGTTTCTTTACGCTATGTTCAAGGACCCGGGCCAGTCGCCCAGCACGGGTCATGTCATTTATGACGGGACGATCTGGAGCGCCGATGGCGGCGGGATTGAAAAAACCACGAGCGCCGCCGGGGTGCGGGATCTTCATGACGATCACGTCCACGTCGATTTTGTCGAGGCCGGCATCACCGGCACGGCTGATTCGCTGCTCTCGCCGCTCCGCTTCGTCGGCCGCCAGATGCAGATGCAGCGCTATAAGGAATGGATGGAAGGATATCACGGGCCGGCCTTCAACCCGACCTCCAACAACAAGCATTTGAGCGATATCGAACGGCAGGCGATCTACGACCTCAACAAGAAAACGGTGTCAATGTCGCTTGCGCCCGCCTATCTGAAGGCGAGGGACCAGGCGGTCAAATGGCTCGCCGCTGGCAAGATACCGGATCCAGGCGGCGTCCTCGAGGAAGAGGATTCGTAATCCACTGAGGCGCCCTTCTGGAGCCGGGTTCCGGGTCGGCGGTCAGGGCCGTTCGGTAACTTCGGTCATGAAGGCAGCGATCGAGGTTCTGGCACGACGCGCCGAAAGCGGCGAATAGACCAGGCGGGCGTTCGGATCGGTGCCGACATCCGGATTGTCGAAGGCGTGATGCGTCTGGCTGTAGAGTTCCAAGCGGACATCGTTGCCGGCCTGATCCATTTCCGCGATGACCGCATCGATCACCTCCATCGGCGAGACCTGGTCCTGTGTGCCCAGCAGAATCAGCACCGGTGCGGCGATCTTTGTTCCCATGCCGGCCGCTGCCGTCTTCAACAAGGCGGAGCAGACAATGATCCCGGCAATATCGGCGCCGCTACGACCATAGTCCAGGGCAACCATGCCGCCGGCGCTATAGCCGAGGCAGACGATCGGCATGCCCTGGGGAAGCGCCTGCCTCAGATTCTCGACGCATGCCCCCAAAGCGGCGACGCCCTGGTCGCGATGGTCGATCAACCGCTTCACCATCGGCCCGACCTGATCGGGATTGTCCGGGCTGAAACCATCGCCATAGAGATCGGCAATGACGACATGGCAGCCCAGTGCGATAAGATGGTCCGCATGGTCGCGGGCGAGCGGGCTTTGGCCGCGCCAATCCGGCAGCAGCACCACGCCTGCCTTTGTCTGTCCATCGACGGGCTTGATCAGCAGACCGCGGTAAAGCTGATTGTTGGCGGAATATTCAAACTTGGTCTCGGATGTCGCCTGCATGCGGTAATCTCCAACGAAACGAGCGTGACCGGTATTATTTATGAAGCGCTGTCGCCAACGCAACCGCACGATCGACATCGTAGATGCCGAATTGCCATCCGGCAGGTGCCTGCCGCCTATCGCTTGCCGGTGCCCTTGATCTGGCTCAGCGTGCGGCTCGGCGTGATCGCCTCAGCATCGAGTTTGATCTCGATGATCGCGGGCCTGCCGCTTCCCCGGGCGCGCAAAAACGCGTCGGCGAAAGCTGCGGTGTTCTCCACCGTTTCGCCATGACCGCCGAACGCCTGGGCGTAAGCGGCGAAATCCGGATTTGTGAGGCCAGTGCCGCTGATACGGTCCGGATAGTCACGTTCCTGGTGCATGCGGATCGTGCCGTAAATGCCGTTGTTGATGACGAGGACGATGATCGGCAGGTTATAACGGACCGCGGTGGCGAATTCCTGGCCGTGCATCAGGAAGCAGCCATCGCCAGCAAAGCAGACCACTTCGCGCTCCGGAAACATCGCCTTGGCCGCCACGGCCGCGGGTAGGCCGTAGCCCATCGAGCCCGAAGCGGGTGCGGCCTGGGTGGCGAAGGTGCGGAAGCGGTGGAAGCGGTGCAACCAGGTGGCGTAATTGCCGGCGCCGTTGGTCATGATCGCGTCGGTCGGCAGGTTTTCCTCGAGCCAGGCCATGATCGGCCCCATGGCGACATCGCCCGGACCGGTCGCCGGCGGCGTCGACCATTTGAGATAGGCTTCGTGGAGGGCCTCGGTGCGTTCCTTCCAATCGGGTTCGCTCGCAGGCGAAAGGTTGGCGAGGGCGGCGACAAAACTTGTGGGATCGGCATTGATCGCCAGATCCGGGCGATAGACGCGGCCGAGCTCGGAACTATCGGGATGGATATGCACCAGCGCCTGTCTGGGATAGGGCACGTC
Source organism: Rhizobium sp. P2_G2 (assembly GCF_056403555.1). Lineage (NCBI taxonomy): Bacteria > Pseudomonadati > Pseudomonadota > Alphaproteobacteria > Hyphomicrobiales > Rhizobiaceae > Rhizobium > Rhizobium sp. P2_G2. Next base: position 11,702 of record NZ_JBFUFF010000107.1, on the reverse strand, counting down.
GATCAGCGTGTAGCCGGAGGAGGGCATTTCCGACAGCCGGCCGCCGAGCAGGACCAGGAGATCGGCATTTTTGACTTCCTCGGCCAGCGCCGGATTGATGCCGATGCCGACATCGCCGGCATAGTTCGGATGCAGGTGGTCGAACAGCATCTGCCGGCGGAAGGAGACTGTGACCGGCAATGACCAGCGCTCGGCGAAGGCAGTGAAGTCGCGCACCGCGGTCTCCGTCCAGCGGGTGCCGCCGAGGATGACCAACGGCCGTTCCGCCTGGGCGAGCAGGCGACCGAGCCCGGCAATCTGCTTTGGCCCCGGATGGGTGTCAACCGGCATATAGGGCATTGGTTCGGGCGCGTCGACCAGGTCCCGGAGCATGTCTTCGGGCAGCGCCAGCACGACCGGGCCGGGACGGCCGGATGTGGCGACAGCGAAGGCGCGGGTGACGAATTCCGGAATCCGGGCGGCATCGTCGATATCGGCCACCCATTTGGCGAATTCGGTGAAGGCGCGGCGGAACTCGACCTCCTGGAAGGCTTCGCGCTCGCGCGCATCGCGTTGCACCTGGCCGATGAACAGGATCATCGGCACCGAATCCTGCCTGGCGATATGCAGTCCGGCCGAGGCATTGGTGGCGCCGGGGCCGCGCGTGACGAAGCAGACGCCGGGCTGGCCGGATAGCCGGCCCCAGCAATCGGCCATCATCGCCGCGCCGCCTTCCTGCCGGCAGACCATGACCTCGATGTCCGTGTCATAAAACGCATCGAGCACGGCGAGAAAGCTCTCGCCGGGCACGCAGGAGACGCGGTTGACGCCATTGGCGACGAGGGCATCGACGATCAGCTGCCCGCCGGTTCTTTTCGACATTCGGCTCACTCTCTCCTTGGCGGAACGGCTCAGTGCTCGTCCCGCGACTGCTCCTCCAGAATCCGTTTTTGATAGCGGCTCTGGATGATTTCGACAATCAGCAAGGTGGCCAGCACGAAATAGAAGGTCGATTTCGCCATCGGCTCGACCGGGAAGCCGAAGAAGGAGAGTTCGGCAAGATGGCCGCCTTCCGACAGCAGCATATAGCCGACCAGCAGCAGCACGAAGAGGCCGAGCACTTCGTACATGCGGTTCCGCTTGAGGAAATTGGCCACATGGTCGGCGAGGATGACCATCAGCGCACCGGATACGATGATCGCCGCACTCATGACGATGAAATTCTTCGTCAATGCCACCGCGGAAAGCACTGTATCGAAAGAGAAAACCACGTTCATGATGAGAATCCAGATGAGCGCGGCGGCCACCGTGCGGCGCGGTGCCGTATCGATTCCATGTTCGAGGTCGTGCCTGCCGATCATGTGCCAGATTTCCTTGATCGCGGTGTAGATCAGGAAGATGCCGCCGAACAGCACGATCAGCGAATGGCCGGTGATCGAGGCGCCGAAGATCACCGAATGCACCTGCCAGATTGGCGTCTGGAAGGCGGCGATCAGCTGCAACACGACGAAGAGCAGCAGGATGCGCAGGCCGATGGCGAGCAGGATGCCGGTGCGCCGCACCGAGGATTCCTTTGCCGGATCGACCTTTTTCGATTCCAGCGAAATGTAGAGCAGGTTGTCGAAACCAAGCACGGTTTCCAGCGCTGTCAGGATGAGGAAGGTGATGAGGCTGTCGATGGTGAAAAGGTTGTCTAGGGTGAAGATGCCGGAAAGCATGGTCAGACCTGTCGCTGATGGAGATAGCTGCAGATAGCGTCAGAATGTCGCAGCTGGCAAGCGGCCAGCCGGCAAAATCCGGATTATGCCGCGCTGTTCTCCGCTTCCGGCCTGTCTTCGCGCCAGATGATGAACAGGCCGGAGCCGATGATGATGACGATGCCCGCCCATTTCAGCGCATCTGGGAAGTCGCCGAAGACGAAATAGGCGACGATGCAGGCGGTGACGATTTCCAGATATTGCAGCGGCGCCAGCACGGAGGCGGCCATGGCGCGGTAGGCATAGACCGATAGGATGCCGGATATCGTCGCCGCAAGGCCGACGCCGGCAAGGAAAAGCACGGTCGACAGGTCCGGCAAGACCGGATCGTAGACGGGAATTTCGGCATGATGCCCGATCGCCAGCAGCAGGCTCGCGGCGAGCAGACCCCAGACGCTCGACTGGAACTGCATCGACGACGGCTCCTCCGTGCGCGCCGAAATCCGCGTCAGCAACAGGAAGGAGGCGACGGTGAAGGCCGTCGCCATCGGCAGCAGCGACACCCAGCCGAACTGGCTGAATGAGGGCTGGATCACCATCAGCGATCCACCGAAGCCGGTGGCGCAGGCGATGATCTTGTTGCGGCTGATATGCTCCTTGAGGAGGATGCCGCTCATCAGCGTCAGGATTGCAGGTTCGACGAAGAAGATGGCGATGGCATCGGCGACCGGCATGGTCCTCAGCGCATAGGTATAGGCGGTCATGCCGGCGAGGATGAGGAAGCCGCGCAGGAAATGCAGGCTGCCCTGGAAAAGCGAGCGGCTGAACAGCCGGCCGCGCATCAGCGCGAAAGGCAGCATGAAAAGGGCCTGAAAGAGGAAGCGTGCGAAACAGACCTCGCCGGCCGGCACGCTGCCAACGGCGAGCTTGGAGAAGACATCGATCAATGGCGCCGTCAGCACCGAGGCGCACATCAGCGTGACGCCGGTGCTTGGCAGCAGGCGAGGACGGGAAATGAGAGTCGAGTCAGCCATTTGCCTCATTCTGTGAAACTTTCATGACAACGCCGTCGGCCCAGGCTGCGAAGGCTTTCATCGCCTCTTCGCGGCCGATCTCGTTGAGCGTTTCATGACGCATGTCTTCGTAAATCGTCAGGTTCGTCGCATTCATGCCAAGCGACGTCAACTGCCTCGCGAGTTTTCGCATCGTCTCGCCACCCTTTGTCACCGGATCCTTGCCGCCGCCGACGAGATGTACTGGCAAGGTCTTCGGCAATCGGCGCAGCGCGGCCACATGACCGGCTTCTCCCGCCAGTTGCAAGACGTCGAGCCACATGGAGACCGACGGCCGGCTGCCGCAGAGCGGATCCTCGACATAGGCCTTCACTTGGCGAGCGTCACGCGACAGCCAGTCGAAATCCGAGCGCGCCTCGGGAAGCGATTTCGCCCAGGTATCGAAGGTCAAGCGCATACCGTAGAAACTGGGGACATCCGAGCCCTTGAGGAAGCGTTCGGTCTTGAGCAGCAGCACCAGGGCCTTTCCGGCCATGCCCGGATTGGCATTCGTGTTCCAGACGGCAAGCCCCTGAAAGCTGGCGGGTTGCGCTTCAGCCGCAGCCAGCGCGACATTGCCGCCAAAGGAGTGGCCGAACAGGATGATCGGCAAGCCTGGATGCCGGCTGGCGGCAAAGTCGCGGACGGCGAGCAGGTCCTCGACGACGCGCCTTGCGCCATCTTTTCGCGCGAAGCGTCCAGGCTCGGCGTCAAGAGCCGTGCTCTTGCCATGGCCGCGATGGTCGTGGGCATAGACGTGATAGCCGCGCCCTGCAAGAAATCCGGCAAATGCGCGGTAGCGTCCGGAATGTTCCACAAGGCCATGCGAAATCAGCACGGTCGCCTTGCCGTTTGTCTCTGCCTCCTGGTGCCGGAGGCATAGTTTTGCCCCGCTCGGGCTCGCGAATTCAATCGGCGTCTCGTAGGTCATGGCTGTCCCGATATTGCGCCCCGATGGCGATTAGTGATGAACGAGAAAAGACGGAACATAAAGTGGCAAATTGCTTGATGAATCTTTAAACGCAATAAGATTCAGGGTTGCAATTTTCCTGAATTGTGCTTCTTATATTCATGTTTTGTTCTTTATGAGGAGTTATCCATGCAACGGATGATAAATGGAGCGCTTCGGCTGCTCCCATTGCTTTGCTGTGCCGTTTTCCTGGCCTTCCCGGCACTGCTCTCTGCGGCGGAGATGCCCGACAGTCCGGCCGATGACGACAATTCGCCCGCCACCGCGGCGACGGGAAAGACCGTCATGATACTTGGGTTGGGCTGGCAGCCGGCTTTCTGTGAGGGGAAATCCAACATGGCCGAATGCCGTGACCAGTCGGCCAGCGATCTTGCGGCGCGCCAATTCTCGCTGAACGGTCTTTGGCGCATGCGGCAGACATATTGCGGCGTGCCGGATGCCCTCAAGGATCAGGACAAGCAGCACAAGTGGCTCGCCATGCCGGCCTTGGCGCTCGATGAGGGTCTCAAGGTGGAGCTCACCAAGGCCATGCCGGGCATGGTGTCGGGGCTCGAGCGCCATGAATGGGTCAAGCACGGGACGTGTTCCGGCGATGTCGCGGCGCGCTATTACGAGCGCTCGCTGAAAATGCTGGCGGCCGTCAACCAGTCCGCTGTCGGCCAACTGTTCGGCGACAATATCGGCAAGACACTCAGGCAGGCCGAGATCAAGGCTGCTTTCGAGACCGCCTTCGGGGCGGGCGCCGGCGACAAGATCAAGATGCGCTGCCGCAAGGACGGCGACCGCGAGATCATTACCGGCATCACCATCGGGCTCGGAAGCACCGAGGGCGATGATCTCAAAGCGCTGATCGCCACGGCGGGGACAACCAAGTTCGGCTGCGTGGAGGGGATTGTCGACTCTGTCGGGCAGCAATGAACGCGCCTGTTGGATTCGGCCGATTGAACATTGCCCGTCAATCCGAATTGCCCTACATAGCCGACAACTTCCAAGGATCGTTCATCGAGGTTTCGGCATGGCGCGCCAATTCATCTACCATATGTCCGGGCTCACCAAGGCCTACGGCACCAAGAAAGTGCTGGAGAATATCCACCTTTCTTTCTATCCCGATGCCAAGATCGGCATTCTCGGCCCCAACGGCGCCGGTAAGTCGACCGTGCTGCGGATCATGGCCGGCATGGACAAGGAATGGACGGGCGAGGCCTGGGTCGCCGAGGGCGCCACGGTCGGCTATCTGGCGCAGGAGCCGCAACTCGACGAGTCGCTCAGCGTGCTCGGCAATGTCATGGAGGGGGTCGCCTCGAAGAAGGCGATCCTCGACCGCTACAACGAATTGATGATGAACTATTCCGACGAGACGGCGGACGAGGGGGCAAAACTCCAGGACATCATCGACAGCCAGAACCTCTGGGACCTGGATTCGCAGGTCGAGATGGCGATGGAAGCGCTGCGTTGCCCGCCGGGCGACGCCACGATCGACAATCTCTCCGGCGGTGAGAAGCGCCGCGTGGCGCTCTGCCAATTGCTGCTGCGCCAGCCCAGTCTGCTGTTGCTTGACGAACCGACCAACCATCTCGACGCTGAAACCATCGCCTGGCTGGAAAAGCATCTGCGCGAATATCCGGGCGCCGTGCTGATGGTCACCCACGACCGCTACTTCCTCGACAATGTCACCGGCTGGATTCTCGAGCTCGACCGCGGCCGTGGCATTCCCTACGAAGGCAATTATTCGGCCTATCTCGGCGCCAAGTCCAAGCGCATGGAGCAGGAAGGCCGCGAGGAGGCGACCCGCCAGAAGGCGCTGTCGCGTGAACAGGAATGGATCTCGGCTAGCCCCAAAGCCCGGCAAGCCAAGTCCAAGGCGCGTATCCGCGCCTATGACGAACTGGTCCAGGCAGCCGCCGATCGCCGGCCCGGCGACGCGCAGATCATCATTCCGGTCGGCGAGCGGTTGGGCAATGTGGTGATCGAGTTCGAAAACCTGTCCAAGGCTTATGGCGACCAGGTTCTGATCGACAACCTGTCGTTCAACCTGCCGCCGGGCGGCATTGTCGGCGTCATCGGCCCGAATGGCGCCGGCAAGACGACGCTCTTCCGTATGATCACCGGCCAGGAGGCGCCCGACAATGGCGAAATCCGCATCGGCGATTCCGTCGACCTCGCCTATGTCGACCAGAGCCGTGACGCGCTCAACGGCAACAAGACGGTATGGGAAGAGATTTCCGGCGGCAACGACATCATCAAGCTGGGCAAGTATGAGATGAATTCGCGCGCCTATTGCGGCGCGTTCAATTTCAAGGGCGGCGATCAGCAGCAGAAGGTCGGCACGCTCTCGGGCGGCCAACGCAACCGCGTCCACCTCGCCAAGATGCTGAAATCCGGCGGCAATGTCGTGCTGCTCGACGAACCGACCAACGACCTCGACACCGAGACGCTGGCGGCACTGGAAGACGCGCTGGAAAATTTCGCCGGCTGCGCGGTCATCATCAGCCACGATCGCATGTTCCTCGACCGGCTGGCCACGCATATCCTCGCCTTCGAGGGCGACAGCCATGTCGAATGGTTCGAGGGCAATTTCGAGGATTACGAGAAGGACAAGATCCGCCGCCTCGGCCCCGATTCCGTCAATCCGAAGCGCGTGACCTATAAACGGCTGACCCGCTAGGTCGCGTCTAATCAGCCTGTCGCTGGAAGGCTGACCTCAGTGTGTGGCGGCTTTCTCGCCGCCGTCGCTCGGCCGCGGATAGAATGCTCCGAAAGATCGAAAATTCAATATTTTGAGGGCCGGCATGCAGATGCCGGCCCTCGTCGTCTGATGTTTTCGAAACGGCATCGGATTTTCTGCTTGCGCCATACACCTTAATCATATAAAGATATCTTTATATCTTGATTGGGTGGCATATGGTGTCGGTACAAGGCTTTTCGCTCAATGCATTGGTGGATATCCTCAAGGCTTCGGCTGAGCCGACGCGCCTGCGCATCCTGCTCCTGCTGTCCTCTGGCGACCTTACCGTAACCGATCTCACTGAAATCCTCGGCCAGTCGCAGCCGCGCATCTCGCGGCATCTGAAACTCCTGTCGGAGGCGCGGCTGATCGAACGCTATCAGGAAGGCGCCTGGGCCTGGTTCAGGCTGCGGCGTGATGGCGACCAGTCGAGCCTCGTCCGCAGGATCATCGAGGGCGCGTCAGCGGCCGATACGGTGATCGCGCGTGACCACGCTCGGCTCGTCCAGGTCAGACTGGCGCGGGCCGAAAAAGCGCAGGCCTATTTCAGCGAGAATGCCGGCGGGTGGGACGAATTGCGTCGGCTRCATATCAGCGAGGCGAAGGTCGAGGCTGCGTTGCGCGGCATGGTCGGCGATCGGCCGGTCAATGATTTCCTCGATCTCGGCACCGGCACCGGCCGCCTGCTGCAACTGTTCGAAGGCCTCTATCGCCACGGAACCGGTGTCGATGCCAGCCGCGAAATGCTGTCGGTGGCGCGCGCCAATCTGGAAAAGTCGGGCATTTCCAAAGCTTCGGTGCGGCTCGGCGACATTTTCAACCTGCCGCTCGAAGGCGGCCGCTATGATCTCGTCAGCATCCATCAGGTGCTGCACTACCTCGAAAACCCGGAAATCGCCATCGTCGAGGCGGTGCGCATGCTGCGCCCCGGCGGCCGGTTGCTGATCGTCGATTTCGCCCCGCATGGGCTCGATAACCTGCGCAGCGAACATCACCATGCACGCCTCGGCTTCTCGCACCAGCAGATCGCGGATTGGCTGAACAAGGCTGGACTCGAAATCGTCGAGGTCAAGGATCTGAAGCCCGAGAGCGATCGCGAGGCACTGACTGTGACAATCTGGCTGGCGCGCGATCGCCGGCTGGAAATTGCTGACGATGTTCCCGCCCAGGCGGCAATCCGGAGGGTCTGAGATGCAGGCTGACACCCGAAACGGCAAGATCAAGATCTCGTTCGAATTCTTCCCGCCGAAGAGCGAGGAGATGGACACGCAGCTCTGGGAGACCGTGGCGGCGCTCAAGCGCTGGCAGCCGGAATTCGTCTCGGTCACCTATGGCGCCGGCGGCACGACGCGTGATACGACGCTGTCGACCGTCCGCCGGATGATCCGCCAGGCCGGCCTCGCCACGGCCTCGCACCTGACTTGCGTCGGCTCGACCCGGGAGGACGTACACCGCGTCGTCGAAGAATTCCGCGCCGCCGGCGTCGGCCATTTCGTGGCATTGCGCGGCGACCCGCAGGGTGGGATCGGCACGCGCTACCAGCCCTATCCGGGCGGTTATGCCAATGCGGCGGAGCTGGCCGCCGGCCTGTCGGCGCTTGGCGATTTCGAGATTTCGGTATCCTCCTATCCGGAGAAGCATCCGGAAAGCGCCGATACGGCCGCCGATATCGACATGCTCAAGCGCAAGGTCGAAGGCGGCGCGGTGCGGGCGCTGACCCAGTTCTTCTTCGACAACGATGTATTCTTCCGCTATCTCGACCGCGTCCGTGCGGCGGGCATCGATATTCCAGTCGTGCCCGGTATCCTGCCGATCCACAATCTTGCCCAGGTGAAGAAATTTGCCTCGCTGTGCGGCGCCACCGTACCGGCCTTCGTCGATAAGGCCCTTGCTCCGGTCGACGATCAGCCTGAGGAGCGGGCGAAGCGCGCTGCCGAACTCGCAAGCCGCCAGGTTCGCGAGCTGATCGATCGCGGCATCGAGGAATTCCATTTCTATACGATGAACCGGCCGCAACTGGTTTCGAGCGTGCTCGAACAATCGGGTTTCGTGATGTCACAGCCGAGAAACCTGTCGTCTGCGGCAGCGTGAGGCTTGGCCCTCAACAAATTGGTCCATTACCCTCAACAAATTGGTCCATTAAATGAAAAGAGCGCTGAAGCAGTATCAGCGCTCTTTCCTTGAATTTTCTTGCGGGCCTCAGCCCGATCCCGGCACGGCGTATCAGATAAACAACATCACGCCTACAAAGAGAAATGCCGCACCAACCAACATCGCGTTCAGTGATTGAGTCAGTCCCATGTCCGACCTCCTGCTGCTGTTGACCCGATCATGATATCGGCATTTCCAGCCTTGGAAAGCGAATCTTGTGCCGCACTGCGGTAGAAATCCCGGGCCACGGGCTTATTCACAGGGTTAATGGAATGAAATATCTTTTGTTTTCCCGATTCACAATTTTTTCACAATCGGCTCACGAAAGTTAACACTTGGTGACACTTCCGTAACGGAAGGTCACGAAACAGAGCGATTTGTGGCTATGCCCGGCTCCGCAGTCTGGCCACCAACCGACCATCGAGGATTACCAATCCGAGTCCGATCACCAGCATGCCGGCCCATTCCGCCGGTCCCAGATGTTCGCCGAGGAAGAGAATGCCGAGCAGGATCGCGCTCGGCGGCACGAGCAGGGTGACCAGCGAGGCATTGGTGGCGCCGGCCGCAGCGATAAGGCGGAAGAACAGGATATAGGCGAAGGCCGTCGAGATGACCGCGAGCGCAATCACGGCGGCGATGGCGTCGAAGGGCGGCAGCGACAGCGTCCAGGGATGGTCAACCAGCAGCGACAGGGGCAGGGCGATGATGGTCGAAGCCGTCAATTGTCCAGCCGCGGTCACGGGTGCTGCGATGCCGCGGAAACGGCGGGCAAAGATCGCCGCAAATCCATAGGAGACGGCGGCGATGACCGGCATGGCGAGCGCCCAGAGCGGCGCGCCGGCGCCGGCGCCGAGATGCGGGCTGAACAGCAGGATCGTGCCGACCAGGCCTGTCATCGTGCCGGCGATCTTGACACCGGTCAGCTTCTCGTCGGCCGTGGCGAAATGGGCGATCATCACCGTCCAGATCGGGGTTGTGGCGTTGAGGATCGAGGCGAGCCCGGCGCCGATCTGGGTCTGGCCGAGGAAGATCAGCGTCTGTGGGATGACATTGTTGATCAGCCCGAGCAGCAGGAAGGCCGGCCAGCGGGCACGGAGCTCGCGATAGATGCCGAATCGGCCGGCAATGAACAGGTGCAGCGTCAGCGCTGCGATCAGGAAACGCAGCAAGGCCAGCGTCACCGGCGGGATGTAATGCACTGCGACGCGGGCGAAGAAGAACGAGCCGCCCCAGAGCAGGCCGAGCAGAAGCAGCATCAGCCAGGCATTGAGCGAAATGGATTGCGATCTGGGACTGTTCATGGGCCTGCCGGGATGGATTGAACTGCCGGGTCGGGCAGCGCCGGCACTATGCCACAAGCAGGTGATCACGCCACCCGAAACCTGTTGAACCGACGATGAAATGAAAAAGGCCCGGCAAGTGGCCAGGCCTTGATCGCAGGTAAGAGGTATTTGTTCAGAGCTTCGAAAGCAGTTCCGGCGTCGCCCAGCCGTCGGCCGGCAGGCCCAGCTTCTGCTGCTCTTGCTGGATGGCGATGCGAGTGCCGCCACCGAGAATGCCATCGATGTCGCCGACATCGTGGCCGAGCGCCTTGAGCTTCGTCTGCAGCGCCTTCATCTGGTCGCCCGACAGGCCGGTTGCCGGATTGCCCTTGAGATAGGGCTGCGCACCTGCAAGGCGGGTGGCGAAATAGGCAGCCGAGGTCGTATAGACGAACGACTTGTTCCATTCGAGATAGATGCCGAAATTCGGATAGGCGAGGAAGGCCGGCCCGAGACGGCCCTGCGGCAGGATGAGCGCCGCCTTCAGGGCGCCGCTGGAGGTGTTGCCGTCGCGCGGCTTGACGCCGAGCGCGAACCACTCCGCGGCCGTCAGCGGCCCGCCGATGCCGCTCTTCTCGAAGGGCAGGTTCTGCGGGATGGTGACTTCCTGCAGCCAGGGCTGGCCGCGGGTGAAGCCGAGATGCTGGATGAACTTTCCGGCCGTCAGGATGACGTCGTCTTCGCTCTTCTTGAGTTCGACATGGCCGTCGCCGTCACCGTCGGTGCCGAAGGTGATGATGTCGCGTGGCTGCATCTGCACCATGCCGATTTCACCGGCCCAGGCGCCGGTCGTGGTGTTCGGATCGGCATCGCCGTCGGCGACCATCTTGATGAAGGCGATCAGCTGCGGCCGGAAGAGGTCGGGGCGGCGGCAGTCATGCGCCAGCGACACCAGGGCGTTGCGGGTGTTGAAGTCACCCTGCACGGCGCCGAAATCGGTTTCCAGACCCCAGAAGGCGGTGATGACAGGGGCAGGCACGCCGTAGTCCTGTTCGGCCTTGGCGAAGGTGTCGGCATGGTCCTTGATCTTCTTGCGGCCGATGTCGAGGCGGGCCTGGCTGACGACGCGCTTGGAGAATTCGAGGAAGGTCTGGCGGAAGACGCTCTGGCCGCGGTCACGGCTCAGCACCTTGTTGTCGATCTGGGCGCCGGCGAGCGCATCATCCACCGCCTGCGGCTGGACGCCTGCAGCAATCGCCTCTTTCTTCACACCGTCAAGGAAGGCTCCGAGGTCGCCGCCGCAAGGGGCGGTACTCTGCGCGAAGGCCGCGCCGGAAAGGATGGAAGACATGAGGAGAGCGAGAGCGACGGGCGCAGTGCGCTTAAGCAGCATGGAACACCTTCCGATAGCGGGTTTGACGGCGCGGAAAGCTTTTCCAGAAGATTAAGGCGGATGCAAGTCTTTGCGTGCATCCGTCCCGGAAATACTGCGGATAGACCGGCCGAACAGCGGTCCGGCCTCTCGAAAATCATCCGGAGACCGACGCCACCCAGTTGTGCCAGTTCTTCTGTGAGCCGGCGAAGACATTGATGTCGCATTCGCCGGGCACGCCCGGCACGACGCCGGTGGAGGTATATTGCCAGAAGGCCCAGCGCCGTCCGGCATAGACATTGGACGGATGGTCGGCGACCGAGCGCAGCCAGAAGTGATAGTTCTTGAACTCGCCGATCAAAACATCACGATGAAAGTCGACCGAAGTATAGATGATCGGACGCTTGCCGTAATGGGCCTCGATACGGTCCATGAAGCGCTGCAGCTCGGCGACGGCGACTTCGCGCGACGGGCGTGTCTTGCACGTCTTGGAG
>NZ_JBFUFF010000106.1:0-20660 GCF_056403555.1 Rhizobium sp. P2_G2 | reverse complement strand
GCGCGTGACTTGCAAATAATCAAGAAAATATTAGTTATTCTTCAACTCCTGTATGACTTTGAAACAGTAAAGTAGACAATCACAAAAGAATTCGCTAATGTAAAACGGCTTAATTTCCTATAACTTATAGTTGCTGCCGGATAAATCGGCCTGCAGCAAAACAGCACGTTTTTAGATGGACTTTACTCCAGGCCGGCAGCGCAAGCGGTTGCGGCCCACCTTTCTGCATGCGGTCAATCATCGTTGTGAATGCTCGTTGCATTCGAGGGAGGCAGAGATGACGATCCATAAGAATGTCAAGTTCACACTGGACGGCCAGACCAAGTTCAAGGTCGGGGATTCGAAATTCGCATGGCATAGCGGCTGGATAGACTCGATCAATGTCTCCTCCGGCGACGCCGGTAAGACCTATACGAGCAAAGCCCAGCTCAAGGGGCACGACTGGGGTCTCGGCACAATGCGCTTCACCGGAGATGCGCATATGAAGGTCGTGTTGACCGATCTCGATGCCGGCGCCCATCGTTTGATCGAATATGCGCGCTTGGGCAATGCCGGCAGCGTGGTTTCGCTCAAGTCGACGATCATCGGTACCATTGCCGGCAGCGATGGAGTGGACAATATCACCACCGGTACCGGGCGGGTCGATACGCTCTATCTCTATAGCGGCAATAATGTCGTCAAGATCGGCAGCGGCGGTGCCGGCTCGATCTACACGTCCGACGGCAATGACGAGGTGACCGTCGGCAACGGTTCGGTCGACCAGATGGCCTTGGGCGACGGCAACGACACGGTCATCAATACCGCAGGCATGTGCGAGTCCATCGCGCTGCAGGGCGGCAACAACACCTTCACTGGCGGCGACGGCTGGGTGGGCGTGGTCAGCGCCCATGACGGCAACGACAAATTCACCGTCGGCGACGGCGGCGTCGAAGCCATCAAAGCCGGCGGCGGCACAAACACGATCAACGTCAATGGCGCTGGTTTCGTCAACACGATCTTTGCCTTTGGTGGAGACGACACGCTCACGATCGCCGGTTCCAACAGCGTCGATGACGTGAACCTGGGTGGCGGCAACAATCATGTCACGATCACCGGCAGCGGTTGGGTGGGAAGCGTCACGACCCAGGGCGGCGACGACACGATCCAAGCACTGGGCACCGGCGCGAACGGCATGGGCAGCATCATGGCCGGCTCAGGCAACAACACGATCGCCACCGGCGACCATTTCGTCAGTTCCATTGTCTGCTATGAAGGCAACGACACAGTGACTGTCGGCAGTGGTGGAGTGGGGCAGATCTGGCTGTTCGACGGCACCAACACCGTCACGGCGACCGGCTGGGTCGGCTCGTTGCTGCTGGGCGACGGCCAGGATACCGTGACGCTGGGTGCAGCCGGTGCTGCGCAAGTAAGCCTCTTCGATGGTGCAGATAAGCTGTCGGTATCGCAACTCACCAATCCCGACGATGTCTGTATGTTCAACGGCGGCAAGGGCATCGACACGATCAGTTTCGCGAGCTTCACCACGGGCGTGACCATTTCGCTCGCCAGTTCCGATGCGGTCGATACCAGTGTGGGCATCTTCGTCATCGTCGGTTTCGAAAATCTCACTGGCGGCAGCGGCAGCGACACGCTGACCGGCAACAGCGCCGCCAATCGGCTCAATGGCGGCGCAGGCGACAATACGCTCACCGGCAATGGCGGCGCCGATACCTTCGTCTACGCCACATCGCATGGCACCGACACGATCACCGATTTTTCAATCGGAGGGGGCGACAAGATCGATCTTTCCGGCCTGGCCGGAGTCACCGACTTCGCCGATCTCTCGGCAAACCATATGACGCAGAACGGTGGCAATACCGAGATCAGCGACGGCAGCGGTGATGTTCTCATTCTGGAAGACACCACCAAGAGCGATCTGACGGCGAACCAGTTTGTCTTTTAGGAACGTCGCGGCGGATCATGTCAGCGGGCGCATACGAGCAGTTGTGACATGTTGTGCATGAGCATAGCCCGCTCGATCAAAACGGACGGAGAGGCCCGACGTTCACGATCAACTCGGGACGCCTGTCATTGACGAGTTTGTATTGCCTGCGAACTTCGTGCCAAAGACCTCGGTCGATGGCACCGATCAAGCCATGACCAGAGCTGTCGATTTCTGGAAAGAATTGCCTTGCAAACGGCTAGCCCCTCCCCATCTCAAGCCCGATCACGCCAGCTTGGCGATCCGCTCGGCCGCCATTTCGCCGACCATGATCGACGGCGCGTTGATATTCCCCGAGGTGATGTCGGGGAAGATCGAGGCGTCGGCGACATGCAGGCCGTCAAACCCATACACCCTGAGATCCGCGTCAACGACCGATGTCGCGGGGTCCGGTCCCATGCGGCAGGTGCCACAGGGATGGAAGACCGAACCGGTTCGGGCACGGATATCGGCTTCCAGCTCGGCATCGCCTTCGACCGACCGGCCGGGCTTTGTCTCCTCGGCGATCACCGCGCCCAGCGCCCTCGTGCCGGAAAGCCGCCGCAGGAAGCGGGCGCCGGCGAGCATGTCGGCCATGTCGTGCGGATCGGAGAGCGCATTGGGCTGGATCAGGGGGGCGGCGCGCCCGTCGGGCGCGGCCAGCTCCACATGGCCGAGACTCCGCGGCTTGCAGGGTGAGATCGACATGCTGAAGCCGGGATAGGGATCCGGGCTCATCAGCGGCCGCACCCCGACCGGCGCCCGCTGATAGCTGAGCGGCTGGAAATAGAGCTGCATATCCGGCACGGGCTGGCTCGGGTCCGAGCGGTAGTAGCCGCCGCCCTGATTGAGGCTCATCGACAGCGGCCCTTTGCGCGACAGAAGATAGCGCAACGCCACTCGCACCTTGCCGGCCCAGGGCCTCAGCATCTGGTTAAGGCTGGGTTCGGTGCAGCGAAAATACTGGTCGTAGCAGAGATGGTCCATGAGATTGCGGCCGACTGCAGCGCAGTCATGGATCACCGGCAGGCCGAGCCGCTGCAGCAGCGCGCTGGGGCCGATGCCCGAAAGCTGCAGCAGAAGCGGCGAGCCGATGGCGCCGGCAGACAGCACGACCGCGCGACGGGCGCGAAACGTCGCTTCGCCGGCGGGCCCCTCGGTGACGACGCCGACAGCACGGCGGCCTTCGGTGAGGATGCGCTTGGCCGGGCTATCGGTCACCAGACGCAGATTCGGCCGCCTGCGCAGATAGGCCGTCGCCGCGGTTTCCCTGAGCCCCTTGCGGGTGGTGATCTGGTAATAGCCGATACCTTCGATGCTCTCGCCATTGAGATCGGCCGTGGCCGGCAGGCCAAGCTCCCTCCCCGCCGCGACGAAACGCCGGGTCAGCGGATGCACCTCGGGCTCGATGACGGTCACATGCAGCGGACCGCCGGCGCCATGCACATCGGATGCGCCGAGATCGTGATCCTCCATCCCGCGATAGACGGCCAGAACGTCGCGCCAACCCCAGCCCGGATTGCCGGCCGCCTCCCAGGCATCGAAATCGGATGGCTGGCCGCGCGAATAGACCATGGCATTGATTGTGCTGGACCCGCCGACGACGCGGCCGCGCGGCCAATAATTGGTCCGGCCGCCAAGCCCCGGCACCGGCTGGGTCTGGTACATCCAGTTGACCCGCGGGTCGTAGAAAGTCTTGCCATAGCCGATCGGGATTTTCGTCCAGATCAGGCTGGCCGGCGGCCCGGCCTCGATCAAAATGACAGAATTGCGGCCATTCTCCGAAAGCCGTCCCGCCAGCGCTGAGCCGGCAGACCCGGCCCCGACAATGACATAGTCAGCCTCGTCCACGAACTTCTCCATTTGCGCTCGGCCTCACCCTATCTTCAGGAGAATTGGTTTGTAAACCACGGCCATTCTGAAGAATATCACAGACCACTTGTACGAATGCCCATGATTGGTCGCTCCGGATTCTTTTTTCGGTCGCGTTGTGATCCACAATGCAGGGACGCGAATTTGATGCGTCTGGCTTTGGGCTTATCGACGATCTAACTTTGGTCTGAATGTAAGGACACGTCGATGCCAATTTCAGGGAAGAAGTTTGCCATCACTGGCGCGAGCCGCGGGCTTGGCGCAGCTTTGGCTATCGTCATGGCCGATGCGGGCGCAAGGCTCGTGCTGCTCGCACGAGACAGCAGCGCCTTGGCCGAGACGACCAGGGCAATTCACCGGCGAGCCGGTCAAGTCGTCGAGACTCTGACCTGCGACCTGTCCGATGCGGCAAGTTGCGCCGAGGCGGGTGAGACGCTGGCGCGGCGGCATCCGGATCTCGACGGATTGATCCACAACGGCGCGATGTGGCTGCCAGGATCTCTCGTGAATATGAGCGACGCAGACATCCAGGCCTGTATCGCCTCGGCGATCATCGGCTCGCTGATCCTGACACGACATATATTGCCCATTCTGAGCGCGAGACCGACTGCCGACATTCACACCGTCGTTTCAACCAGCGGCCTGCCCAATGCGCCACTGTCAGGGACATCGATCGCATTCAGGGCCGCGAAGGCGGCACAGGACGGCATGGTGCATGGGCTGGCCGAGGAACTGAGAGAAACGCGCATTCGGGTAACAGCGGTCTATCCGGGAGATTTTGACAATGTTTCACCTCTCGATCCGGCTTGGAATGATCCAGGAGAGCTCGATGGTTCCCTGACCAATCGCGAAGTGGTGGAATCCATTCTGTTTGCACTCAATCTACCCCCGAACGCAACGGTCAGAACGCTGGTTATCGAATAGAATTGAAATTGGGTATTCCGGTAGAAGACGATATGAGGGGGAAAGGCATGCCAGCCCAGGACATCACAATTCACGCCGCATCGACAGTGGAGGCCGAAGCGATTGGCACCCTCGTCGCCTGTCTCCTGGGCGAGCTCTATCCCGACCTCGAAGACATGTATCAACCCGCTAAACTGATACCGGTCACAGAAGATTTGCTGACACGTCCAACAGTATTCGGCTTCGTCGCCAGGGATGCCGCAGGCAGTATCGTGGGCCTGGTGATGCTCAATCAGTGCGAAGCCATCTATGCCTTTGGCAGTTTTGGAGAAATTTCCGAACTTTACGTCGCGCCTGGCCATCGCTCGCATGGTCTCGGAGCGGTTCTGCTTCAAGCTGCGGTCGAGTTTGCGCGGTCGAGAAACTGGTCGATGCTGGAAGTGGGTGCGCCCGATATTCCCAGATGGCAAAAGACGGTGGACTTTTATACGCAAAATGGATTTCTGCATGTGGGGCCGAGGCTGTATCTGCCGTTGAGTTAGCCGGTCCAGCCGCCTGCCCCTCTTCTCCCCTCGAGCAGAAGTGCCGAGCGAATGCGAGGCGATGAGGGGGCTCCCCACCCGCGAGGCCCTCATCCGGCTCTTCGGGCCACCTTCTCCCCGAGGAGGAGAAGAGGGGCGCCTCACTCAGCAGCTGGCAGCTCGCGTTCCGTGCTTTCGAACACCCGCGCCAGCACTTTGACGCCTGTCGAAATCCGCTGGGCACTGAATCCGGAAAAGCCGAGGAGCAGCACCTCCAGCACCCGGGGCTGCATGCAGAAACGACTGACCGGCGACACCGTCACGCCCTCGGCGTCGGCGCGCCGCGCTACCGTCTCGCCGTTCAGCCCGCGTTTGAGCACCGCCAGCGCATGCATGCCGGTGAGTGTCGGCTGGACGTGGAGCCAGGGAGAGAGCTCGGACGCGGCCGCGGCCAGCAGTGCCTCCTGCCGTTCGCCGTAGAGCTTGCACATGCGGCGCAGATGCGCGGCGAACAGGCCCTCGTCGATGAAGGCGGCCACCGCGGCCTGCAGGCTGGTGGGGACACCGGATGAAAAGGCCCGGAGCGCCACTTCGAATGTCGGAATAAGATTGGGCGGCGCCACCAGATAGCCGATGCGCAGCGCCGGAAACATCGATTTCGAGAACGACCCGACATAGATGACGCGCTCGCCGGCATCGATCGCCTTGAGCGCCGGCGACGGCCGGCCCGAGAGCGTGAAATCCCCGTCCCAATCGTCCTCCACGACAAAGGCGCCGGCCCCAGCCGCCGCCCGCAACAGTGCGATCCGCCGCTCATGCGACATGCGGACACCGAGCGGCTGCTGATGCGACGGGGTGACGAAGGCGAGCTTGAAATCCGGCGCCTGCGCCAGACCGTCGGCGACATCCAGCCCCTCCGGGTCGATGCCGACAGGCACGACATGGGCGCCATGCACGACGAAAGAATTGCGCGCGCCGATGGCACCGGGATCCTCGAACCAAACCGCATCGCCGGGATCGAGCAGCATGGCGCCGATCAGTTGGAAAGCCTGCTGCGCGCCGGAGGTGATGAACACCTGGCCGGGCTCGCAGGCAAAGCCGCGATTGCCGCGCAAATGCCGGGCGATCGCCGCCCGCAGGCCCTGATGCCCCAGCGCATCGTGATAGCCGAGGATCGCCGCACGCTCGCCCTGCCAATGCCGGTTAACGAGCCGCGCCCACTGCGCCATCGGAAACATGTCATAATCCGGCGTGGCCGTGGTGAAGGCGCGCGGCGCGTGGCCGAGCCGGTCGGCAAATTGCTGCCGCGCCGCCGCCATCAGCCGCGCCAGCCGGTCGGGCTGCGCCGTGCGGGGCAGATCTTCAGGCGGGGCAGCCTTGACCGGGCTCATCGTCGCAGTGACGAACGTCCCCGATCCGGTGCGCGTTTCGAGCAATCCCTCGGAGACCAGGGATTCGAAAGCCTCGACGACCGTGGTGCGCGCCAGGCCGAGTTCCGCGGCCAGGATACGCGTCGCCGGCAGGCGCTCCCCTGCCCGCACATGCCCATCCAGGATCGCCTGTCGCAGCGCCGCGGCCAGCTGCGAACCGATCGTGCGGCCCGAACCGGGATCGATCCGGATCATCGTCAAAAGCGCGCCGCCGGAGCGTTTCACCATCGCCGTACCCGCCAGAATTGGACTGTCATTTTCACCAGAATGGAGCTTAGAGGCAGTCCACATTTGGGGCAAGATCGGGCGGTGTTGAATGCCGGGCTGTTGCCTGTGGCAAGACCCCGCCCCAAACCCCTCCCCACAAGGGGGAGGGGCTTAACCCGGCCGAACCCTTCCGCCTCGATTGAGGCAGGGAGAGTGCCACGAGTCTTCTCCCCCCTTGTGGGGGAGATGGCCGGCAGGCCAGAGAGGGTCTTCACCCACAGCCGCCGCCCTGCCCCCAAGAGGACCATCCATGAAAATCCGCAGGCTCGAAACCTTCACCACCCCCTATGTCGGCTTCGTGCGGGTGACAACGGACAGCGGCGAACAGGGCTGGGGCCAGGTGTCCACCTACCAGGCCGACATCACCTCAGAGATCTTCCACCGCCAGGTCGCGATGCATGCGCTCGGCACCGATGCGCTCGATTTTGCCGACACGCTGGCGCGGATCAGCGAGCGCGAGCACAAATTTCCCGGCAGCTACCTGCGCCGGGCGATGACCGGCCTCGACACGTCTCTTTGGGACCTGCGCGGCAAAATCGAGGGCAAGCCGGTCGTCAGCCTGCTGGGCGGCAGACCCGGCCCGCTCCGCGCCTATGCCAGCTCGATGAAGCGCGACATCACGCCGGAGGACGAAGCAAAGCGCTTCCTCAAGCTGCGCGACGAAAAAGGCTTCACCGCCTTCAAATGGCGGGTCGGCGCCGAATGCGGCCGCGACCAGGATGAATGGCCGGGCCGCACCGAAGCCATCGTACCGCTGGTGGCGAAAGCGCTCGGCGACGGCATCGACAAGCTGGTCGACGCCAATTCCTGCTATTCGCCGAAGCGGGCGATCGAGGTCGGCCGCATGCTGGAGGACAATGGCATCGGCCATTACGAAGAGCCCTGCCCCTATTGGGAATTCGAACAGACCAGAGAAGTCGCCGATGCGCTCGATATCGACGTCACCGGCGGCGAGCAGGATTGCGAATTTTTCTCCTGGAAGACGATGATCGGCATGCGCGCCGTCGACATCGTCCAGCCAGACGTCATGTATCTCGGCGGCATCCACCGGACGCTCGAAGTGGCAAGAATGGCGGCCACCGCCGGCCTGCCCTGCACGCCGCATGCCGCCAACCTGTCGCTGGTGACCATGTGCACCATGCATCTGCTCGCCGCGATCCCGAATGCCGGCAAATATCTCGAATTCTCGATTGAGGGCGAGGATTACTATCCCTGGCAGGACGGCCTGTTCCTCGGCGATCCCTACCGGATCGAGAATGGCTCAGCCATCGTGCCCGACGCTCCCGGCTGGGGGGTGGAGATCGACCCGGCCTGGCTGGACCGGGCGCAGTACAAGGTTTCAGAGGTGGCATGATGGGGGGATCGAAGGCGGCGTTGGTGGCCGAAATCCTGTCGACGGGACGGCTCGCCGATCTACCGTCAGGCCATTTCATCGGCGGCGGCTTCGTCGCTGCGCTGAGCGGCAGGACGATGGAGACCTTCGACCCCGGACGCGGCGCGGCCTATGCCGAGTTCGCGGCGGGAAATGCTGACGATGTCGACCGCGCCGTACTATCGGCCAAGGCCGCCTTCCCCAGCTGGAGACGCACCCGGCCGGCGGAACGCGGCCGGATTCTCAGGGTCATCGCCGATACCCTGCGTGCCGAGGCCGGCCGCTTCGCCGTGGTCGAGGCGCTCGACAGCGGCAAAAAACTCTCGGAGGCCGAGGCCGATCTCAACGGCGCGATCCGTGCCTTCGAATATTATGCCGGCGCCGCCGACAAGCTCGAAGGCGCCCAGATTCCGCTCGGGCCGGATTACCTCGCCTATACAATCCTCGAACCGGTTGGCGTCGTCGCCCAGATTGTGCCGTGGAATTATCCGCTCACCACCACCGCGCGCGGCCTGGCGCCGGCTCTGGCCGCCGGCTGTTCGGTGGTGGTCAAGCCGGCAGAGACGACACCGCTAACCGCACTGATGCTCGCCGCCCTTGCCCGTCGCGCCGGCCTGCCCGCAGGCGTGCTCAATGTCGTCACCGGCACCGGCGCCGATGTGGGCGGACCGCTGACCGCCCATCCCGGCATCGACCACATCACCTTCACCGGCTCGGTCGCCACCGGCCAGCAGGTTATGCGCGAAGCGGCACGCAACATCACCCGCGTGCAGCTGGAACTCGGCGGCAAGTCGCCGCATGTCATCGTCGCCGATGCCGATCTCGACCGGGCGATCCCCGACATCATCGGCGCGATCTTCGAAAATGCCGGCCAGATCTGCTCGGCTGGATCGCGGCTGATCGTCGAGCGCGGGGTCCGCGACGCCATCGTCGACCGGCTGCTGCCGGCCATGGCTGCGCTGAAGGCGGGTCACGGCCTCACCAACCCCGATCTCGGGCCGGTGAATTCGTCCCTGCAATTGACCAGGGTCGCCGGCCATGTCGACCGCGCCCGCGACCGCGGCGCAACCGTGCTCACCGGCGGCACAGTGCTGACGCCGGAGAACGCACCGGACGGCTGGTTCTACGCCCCGACCCTGGTCGAGGCCGCCGACCCGTCCGACCCGATCGTGCAGGAAGAAGTGTTTGGCCCGGTGCTCGCCTTGCAGGTGGCCGAGGATTTCGACCACGCGCTGGCGCTCGCCAACAGCACGGACTTCGCCCTGGTGGCCGGCCTGCACACGCAAAACCTCTCCCGCGCCCACCGCTTCGCCGCGGAAATCGATGCCGGCCAGGTCTTTGTCAACGAATTCTTCGCCGGCGGCATCGAAACCCCCTTCGGCGGCAACCGCCACTCCGGCTTCGGCCGCGCCAAGGGAAGAGAGGGGATTGTCGCTTATTGCCAGACGAAGAGTGTGGCGATCAGGATGTGAGATGAGGTAGAACATCGCAACGACGCCGGAACGTACCCGACCAGCAACCGGGGACACGCCGTGCCAGGCTCTTTGCCTCTGCAGATTTTTACTCACGCTCCGGATGGTCGATCCGCAACAATCTTCGCCACGCATGGGCATTGTCGCCATCTGCGTTCAACCCTCGACCATTTTCGAAGAATGGCAGCCACTGCCAATCTTCACCGCCCGTGCAGGCCAGAGGCACCCAACGGTCTATCAGATCGGATAACGATGGGGCTAACACCATGCCGTGGCCTTCGCCGTCATCGTGACTGAGATAAACGACCTCCCCGATATGCTCCGGTCTGAGATCGATCGCGATGAGATCTCCGTTGGCAACCTCCTGGAACGCGAGCTTGTCGTGCCACACACGGTCATAGTCGTCTTTCACATCTGGAAAGCAAATCTCGATCCATTTTTTCCTGCTTTCCTCAATACGGATCAAGCTTTTCAACGACCAATTCAGCTCGCCACAAAAGTTCTCGCGGAATGGACGCAGATATTCCATCTTATCCGGCTTAGACCATTGGAAATCGACATGCGCCGAAACTGTCGTCAGAATTTCGCGGAAACTTGAAGGAAGCGATATGCCAAGCTCCGTTTCAACGGCCCGGACGTCGCCATCACTTGCAGGCGGCTCGAATATCAACTCATCCGTTTTGTATCCCTGCATCGAAAGCGTTTGAAGCACTGAAAGCAAGTCGGCTTGAAGGTCGGCTAAGGCCACAGCAAATCCCGTTGTCAGAAATTCCGATGGCTTGAAATTACCCGGAAACAGCTGGAAAGCAAGCAATCTTGCACTCATAGGATGCTACAGAAAAACCACTCAAGCCGTCCGGCAATCGCAAGGACGCTTTGCCGCGAGGCGCCCCAGGTCTGATTGAAAATCCTAACCCACTGGCCATAGAATGGTCAGGCAAGGATGCGTATTGGATGTTTGATGGCTTTCCCCGTTTCTGAAGACAAGATCATATCTGCTGAAACTGCATTGGGGAGGCGGCTACCTGAGCGACTTCGAAAACGCCTCGAGATCCAGAATGGTGGCGATGTCGCAACGGAAGAGGATGATTGGACACTACATCCGGTGCGGGACGCGTCGGATCGAAAACGCGTATCCAGAACAGCAAGTGACACTGTCACAGAAACTGCGACGGCGAGGCGGTGGCGAGGGTTCCCAACCACCGCCATAGCCATCGCCTCAAATGGGACTGGAGACGTCCTGATAGTGCGACCGGATTCAGACGACATTTTCCTTTGGGATCACGAGACAGGTACGACGACGCTTGTTTTTGTGGAATGGGAATAAGAGCTTTGCGGCAAACAACCTGATTCGACAGTTGCAAGCCTCACCCCTTCCTCCCCGCACAACATTCCGCCAACACACACAGCAACTCGAACATCACCGTCGCCCCCAGAAACGCTGTGCCGCCGCTCGGGTCGACCGGTGGTGAGACCTCCACGACATCGGCGCCAACCAAATTCAACCCGCGCAGGCCGCGCACGACCTGCAGCGCCTGGAAACCGTTGGGGCCGCCGATTTCCGGCGTGCCGGTGCCTGGCGCGAAGGCGGGGTCGATGAAGTCGATGTCGTAGCTGACATAGGTATCACCATCGCCGGCAATCGCGCGCGCCTCAGCCATCACATCTTCGACGCCGCGGGCATGGAATTCCTCGATCGGGATCACCCTTATGCCGACGGAATCGGCAAAGTCGCGATCCTCGAAATCATAGGCAGAGCCGCGGATGCCGATCATGCAGACCCGTTTCGGGTCCAGCAGGCCCTCTTCGACCGCGCGGCGAAACGGCGTGCCATGGGTATATTTGAACCCACCGAAATAGGAATGGAAGAGATCGGTATGGCTGTCGAAATGCACCATGCCGAGTGGCCGGTCCTTGGCGAGCGCCCTGAGGATCGGCAGCGTACAGAGATGATCGCCGCCGCCCGTCAACGGCAGAATGCCCGCTGCACGCACCCTGTCGTAGAAGGCGGTGATGCGCTGCATCGAATCCTGTATGTCGGCGGGGTTGGGGCCGACATCGCCAAGGTCGGCGCAACGCGCCAGGTCATAGGGCCGGACCCTGGTCGCGCCGTTCTGATGGCGGATCATAGTGGAGAGATCGCGCATCTGCCTCGGCCCATGGCGTGGACCCGGCCGGTTCGTCGTACCGGCATCCCAGGGCACGCCGATCAGGCCGATCTCGACCTCGGCCAGCCGCGGATCATCGAGCGGAACATGCGGCAGCCGCATGAAGGTGGCGATGCCGGCAAAACGCGGCAGGTCGACCCCGGAGATCGGATGAAAATCGCTGGACGCCATGAATGACTCTCGCCTGCCCCTGTTTGCTGGGCCGCAAGCTAGCGGGGATGCCTGTTTCTGACAACGGTCAATCAAGGGAATATCGCTTCGTCGCGGCCCCGATGCAGGCATCGTCGTCTGACCGCACAGGCTTCAAATTTTACGATCGCACAATTCCGCACTTGTCGACCACAACGCCGCACCGCTATGACTCTGATCGCGATGGCGTGTGGGAGATAAATCGGGCATCGCGGGGGAGCATCATGGATTTCCTGGTCATCGCGGCCGTGACGATCGGCGCGGCCGCGTTTCGCGGCGTCACCGGCTTTGGTTATGCGCTCGTGGCGGCGCTCGGATTTGCCAGCACCTTTCCGCCGACGCAGATGGTGCCCTTCATCATCATCAACGACCTGATCCTCACCGGCTTCACCATCATCGACCGCGGCCGCAGCCCGATCGACTGGCCGGTGGCGCGGATCATCATCGCGGCGGGATTGTTGGGCGCCCTCCTCGGCAGCCTGCTGGCCGCGCATCTCGATGGCGATCTGGCGAGAATATTGATCTCGGCGACTATCGTGCTCGCCGCCTGCACGGCGCTGATCCACCAGCCGCCGGCCTGGCTGGCGCATAAGAGTCTCGGCATCCTGCTCGGCTTTGTCACTGGTGTCGTGCTCTCGGCCTTTGCCGTTGGCGGTCCCCTGATCGCGGCCTGGCTGCTCGCCGGCGGCGTGCGCCGCGACCATATGCGCGGCACGCTGGCCGTCTATTTCGGCATCATCGACCTGTTCACCCTGATGAGCCGCGCCGTCATGGGCGTGGTCGACAGCCACCTTCTCCATCTGCTGCTGATCTATTGCCCGCTGACCTTTGCCGGCTTCGTCGCAGGTTATTTCCTCTCCCACCGCCTGCCGGCCGCAGTCTGGGAACGTGTCGCGGCCATCGGCCTGGTCGCCATCGCCGTGGTCGGCTTTCTGCAGACGGTTTATGCGCTGGCGTTTGTTTGAGCCTTCTACTTCGGATCTCATTGCTTGCGCATCACATTTATGCGCGCTACCCATTGGCAATGACGCCGGTAGTTGCAGAGGGTGACGGCAAGCTTGAACATTCTGATTGTACCGCTCAGTTTTCCGCTTGTTGCCTTTATCAGCATGGCTGTGCATGAATTGGGGCACGCCGCTGCCGCCCTGGCTCTTGGCTACAAAATCGTCGAGATTCGTTTCGGAACCGGAAGGCCCTTCCTGCGCCGCGAAATCGGCCAGGTATCGGTGGCAGTAGGCCGAGATTTCATCCAGGGTTTGGTGACTGCCATACCACCCGTTCCCAACCGCGCCATCGCCTCCTTTCTATTCTCCGCGGCCGGCCCTCTGGCCGACATCGCCTTGATCTTCGTCTTTATCGGCATTTCCAGTACATTTGGCCAAACTCTTCATATTGACGTGATCATGTTCGCAGCCATTTTCTGGCAAGCGCTCATGCTGTTCCTCAATCTCCTGCCGATAATGGTCAAGATCGATGGAAAACGTCGTCCGACTGATGGCCGTGCGTTGTGGAATGCTATGAGCGGAAAGACCACGCGACAGGAGCAAGCTGCCTATGCCGAGATCCTGGCGGATAGCCCCGTTCGTGGCGCCAGCGCGGCAGTGCCACTGGGTTTAAGACAGCGTTACATATTCCTTCTCAACAAGCTTCACATCAGTAGTGAGGCAGAGCGCGAAAAACGACATCGCGACATCGCAGCCGAGGTTGACCATTTGCCACCCAGCCCCGAAAAGCTGGGGGCACTAGATATGCTGGTGACGTTTTACCTCGGTCATGACCCCGGCATGCAACTTGAAAACCTGGATCGCTGGTCACAGTCCGCATTGGATCTCAATCCCGACCGTGCCACCTCGCGAGGCTCGCGTGGCGCGGTCCTGATCGAACTCGGCCGCTATGAGGAAGGGCTCGATATGCTCGCCCATGCCGAGCATGGCGATGCCTTCAATCGCTCCCTCAACGAGGCTTTTAGCGCGCTTGCCTTTTACCGCCTAGGTGATCTGTCGGCGGCGAAAGCGATGTTGGAAACGGCGCGGACCACCAGCCGGACCCTCGACCTTCCGAACCCCTTCGTCAGCAACATCCTTGATAGGATCGGCCGGGAGATGATGGCTGAGGCGATCGCACCAAAAGCACCCAAGATGACCTCGGAAGCAATCCCAAAGCTAGACACGTTCCCATAGCGGGTACAAACTGTCGAACATGCGGATCGTAGCCAAGTCGACGCTTGTAGGTTTCTGGACGGCTCACAATCAGGCCGAGGCTCCGCTTCGGGTATGGTATGACGTCGTCAGAAAAGCCGAATGGACCGGTCCGGATGCGATCAAGGCCATGTTTGGCGCCAATGTCGATTTTGTCGGCGACAATCGAGTGATCTTCGATATTGCCGGGAACAAATATCAGTTGGTTGTGCATGTGTCGTACACTTACAGGAGCGTACTGATCAAATTCATCGGCACACATGCCCAATACGACAGGATCAATGCGGAGACGGTAGACGATGCGTGATATCAGGGCCATTCGCAGCGAAGCCGACCTCGATTGGGCGATTGCCGAGGTGTCGGCCTATTTCATCGGCGAGCCCGAGCCCGGCTCTGAAGATGCCGAGCGCTTTCAGGTCCTCACCGATCTGATAGAAGCCTATGAAAACAAGCATTTCGCCATCGATCCCATCGAAGACCCGATTGAATTCCTGAAACATTTCATGGAGCTGGCAGGGCACAGCCAGGCTGATCTCGGAAAGGTCCTCGGTTCCCGCTCCCGCGCGTCTGAAATTCTGTTGCGCAAGCGAGCCCTGACGCTTGATATGATCAGAGAGCTCAACAAAGCATGGGGTATCCCGGCGGATAATCTGGCGCGCAAATATGATCTGGCTGCGGCGTGATTGCCGATCAGCTTCACCAGCGAACGCCGCCCATCGCCTCCCCCACCGCGTTTACAGCCCCAGCGCCGCGTTAATCGCATTGCGCAACTGCGTGTCCGAAATCGGCTTGAACAGCACCGCCGAGGGATGATCCAGCTGGATTCGCGCCATGGTCGCAGGCTCCCGCGATCCGGTGATGAAGATCAGCTTGGAGCCGACCGTTTCGTGGATGGCAAGGGCTGCATCGACGCCATCCTTGTCGCCCTGCAGCCGCATGTCCATAAGCACGATGACCGGCCGGAATTGCTGGGCCAGCGCAATCGCCTTATCGGCTGTCGCCGCGGTGCCGCAGACGACCATGCCCAGTTCCTCGACCTGCGCGCACAATCCCTCGACGATCAGATATTCGTCGTCGACGATGAGGATATGGTTCTGCAAATCGCTCATGACAGTCTTGGTTCCCTGACTCGAATTTCGGTTCGCATGCCATTGTCGCTACGCGTGGTCATCGTTCCGCCCAGTTGCTCGACCAGCCCGGCGATAATGCCCGTGCCAAGCCCCGGCCTGGATTGACTGGCCGAAGCGTCCGGCGGCGCCTGCCCCTGGCCGTCATCGGCAACCACCAGCGTCACCTTACCGTCCTCCCCGCGTCGAAGGCTCACGGAGACATTGCCGGCGCGGTCAGGAAAGGCGTGCTTGAGCGCATTGGTGACCAGTTCGGTGACCAGCAGGCCCATCGGCACGGCGAAATCCAGGCCGACATCCAGCGGGGCTGCATCGACAGTCAGATGGATATCCGCGTCGGCGCCGCCCTCAACGATATTTTCGGAAAGCTCTTTCAGAAAGGGTGCAACGTCGAAGGACCTCAGGTTTGCCGATCCCATCAATTGGTGATGCACCAGTCCCAAGGCAAAAACCCGCTTGCGGAGGCTTTTGAGCGCGGCTTTGGCGTCGGGATCGGTGAGCCGCCTGGCCTGCATCACCAACAGGCTGTCGATCACCTGCAGATTGTTCTTCACCCGATGATAGACTTCGCGCAGCAGGATATCGCGCTGCTGCAGCGCCGCCGTGCGCTCCTCGACGACGATTTCGAGGTCCTTCTTGGCCTCCAGCAGGGCCAGCGCCGCTTTGTGCCGTTCATCGACATTTTCGATCACGGCGATCATCAGCCGCGGTTCGCCCGTCTCTGGAGATCGCGCCAGCGCGCCGGAAATACGGCCCCAGAGCGGTTCGCCGTCGCGGCGGATATAGCGTTTCTCACGGGCATAGGCGGCAACCTCCCCGGACAGAAACCTTGCATATTCGGCCTGGTCGTTGAGGCGATCCTCCGGCCAGGTAAATTCCCAGACGATACGGCCCGTGAGCTCATCCGGTTCATAGCCGAGCATCCGGGCAAAAGACTGGTTGGCCCGCAGGATACGCGCCGAGCCCGGCTCCACCAGGACCTTGCCGACCACCGCCGCCTCGAAGCTGACGCGGAATTGCTCCTCGGTTTTCGCCAGTTCCTGCGATGCGCGGGTCCGCTGCTCCAGCGCCTCCGACAGCTGCGCCGTCGTCTCGCGCAATTGCGCCGTCTGCTCCGCGACGCGTCGATCGAGGTCCTCGTTCAGCCGGGCGAGTGCAGCCTCGGCATGCATGCGCTCGACGAGATCGCCAGACGCCATCTGCATGGCCGAGAGCAGCAGCACCAGATAGCCGCCCATCCGGCCAAGATGGGCCACCATGGCCGGCGCGTCGGCGGGCGCACGCGAATAGAGCATGACCGCGTTGGCGAGGAAAAGCGTGCCTGCCATCCAGACCAATGGCCGCGCCAGCCGGTCCATGTCCCTGAGCCGCCATGCCAACGCGCCGACGCCGATCCACAAGAGCGGCGACAGGATCAGGAACGGCCGGGTGATGCCGAGTGGCCCAGGCGGCAGATAGGTGGGCAGATGCTGAAAAGCGGCGAACAAGGCCACGGCAAGGGCGACGATCACCAGGGCATAGCGCAAAAATCCGCCAGTGGCGCCGCGATGCATGCGCCACAAGGCCCAGCCGACGCCAATCGGCAGCAGATGCGTCGCCGGCGGCCAGGTCGAGGGACGCAGGACGGCCTTGAGCCGGGCGATCTCGGCCAGCGGCCCGGACCACTCGACCGTGACCAGGACATGAATGATCGCCAGCACGGCGGTTGCGGCGAAGGTGATGGCAAGCCATTTCGGAAAGGCGCTCGCCGCATGCTCCCCCATATCCCACATCAGCGGCACGAGCAGGACCAGCTGCAACGCCAGGCCGGTATCGAGGATCGTATGAAGCTCGGGGTAATCACTGGAGCCGACCGCAAGCAGCGTGAAACTGATAAGTGCCGTGGCAATCAAAACCAGGGCTGCGGACCGCGGCAGAGCTTTTGGGTCCAAAACTCTATCCATCTCACCGCCCCTCGAAATCTCTACCCCTGCGTGAATTCACGTGCGCCCCTTCCTCACTCAAGAGAGTGCAGTATACGCCGATTCGTAACGCACGAATTGACTTTCGGCAACTGCGCTGAGCATGCTCCGACGTCCGGGGATGAATGGCCAAATTATCGGGGCCGCTCTCGCTTCACCTCGGCATTTGCACCCGCCTTACGCAACGCAAGCACGCGGTTTTTCCCGAACCCGCCGCCTCGCCTGGAAAGCGCCCGTTCTCCATTTCCCTGCGCGTTACGGCCCGACGTCATAACCCATTAAAAGACTTGATCTACCCATTAATTTATACAATCTATATATTTAACAGAATATGATTCCGGCAATCGGCTGGCCGCCGCAAAGCTTTTTCTGCTCAGCGGGTTCTATGAGGCATCCATGCTTCGCCGCACCAGCATGGCTCTGCGATCCTTGGATGCAGAGATTCATCCACCCACAACAAAAAGGACGGGATTTCCATGGACAACTCTCACCTGCGCTTCACGCGCCGCGGCCTCGGCGCCATCGCCGCTTCGGCCATCGCATTTCTGACCTTCGCTCAGCCGGCGCTGACGCATGCAGCCGACAAGAGCATCAAGGTCGGCATCATGAGCGGCGAGGACGAGGACGTCTGGCGCGCCGTCACCGCCGAGGCCGCCAAGAAGGGGCTGAAGATCGAGCTTGTGACCTTCAACGACTATACCCAGCCGAACGAGGCGCTGGAGCGCGGCGAGATAGATGCCAACGCCTTCCAGCACAAGCCCTATCTCGACAACCAGATCAAGCAGCACGGCTATCATATTGTTCCGGTTGGCTATACCGGCGTCTGGCCGATCGGGCTCTACACCAAGAAATACAAATCCGTAGCGCAACTGCCCGACGGTGCCGTCATCGGCCTGCCGAACGATCCGTCCAATGAAGGCCGGGCGCTGCGCGTGTTGCAGAATGAAGGCCTGATCAAGCTCAAGGACGGCACCGGCATTCTCGCCACCACGCTCGACATTGCCGAGAACAAGAAGAACATCCAGGTCAAGGAATTGGATGCCGGCATTGTCGGCCGCTCGATCGACGATCTCGATGCCGCGGTGGTCAACACCGACTGGGCGCTGAAAAGCGGCCTCACCCCGGCCGATCGCATCGCCCAGGAGCCGATCGCCGACAACCCCTATCGCAATTTCATCGCCGTCAAGCAGGACAACGAGCATGCCGACTGGGTGAAAATCCTCGTGGCAGCCTACCAGAACCCGACGGTGAAGGCGGAATTCGACAAGGTCTATAAGGGCACGGGGCTGAGCGCTTATTGATCGCCGGCGACACCGCCCCATCCTGCCTTCCCTTCGGTCAGCGGAGGGAAGGCATCATGCTGTCAGGGCTCCCCCTTTCGAACAGCCAACCGAGTGTGTGAGAAAATGAATTCATTCGTTCCCGCAGCCACGGCCGAAACCGGCAGTCCGCCCGCAAGCGGCGGCGAGATCGTCCGGCTCGTCGATGTGCATCGCCAGTTCGGCGCCACGCCGGCGCTCGACGGCATTTCGCTCACAGTCCGCAAAGGCGAGATCCTCGGCCTGATCGGCCGCAGCGGCGCCGGCAAGTCGACGCTGATCCGCTGCCTCAACGGCCTCGAGCGGACGGACAAGGGCGAGATCTTCGTCGACGGCCACCGCATCACCGGCCTGCCGGAACGGCAATTGCAGCCGCTGCGGCGGCGCGTCGGCATGATCTTCCAGCATTTCAACCTCTTGGCCAACCGCACGGTCGCGGCAAATGTCGCCCTACCGCTCAAGATTGAGGGGCTCGATCCTGCGGCGCAGACGAAACGTGCGCTTGAACTGCTGGATCTCGTCGGCCTGGCAAGCAAGGCCAACGCCTATCCGTCCGAACTGTCCGGCGGCCAGAAGCAGCGTGTCGGCATCGCCCGTGCACTTGCCGCCCGCCCTGCTCTGCTGCTCTCCGACGAAGCGACCTCGGCGCTTGACCCGGAAACCACGCGCTCAATCCTCGCTTTGCTCAAGGACATCAACAGGCAGCTCGGCCTCACCATCCTCCTGATCACCCATGAAATGGAAGTCGTGCGCTCGATCGCCGATCGTGTCGCCGTCATCAATGCCGGCCGCATCGTCGAGGAAGGCCAGGTCTGGTCGGTCTTCGCCAGCCCRCAATCGGAAATCACCAAAAGCCTGCTCGGCGGCATAAGGCCGCAATTGCCCGAAGCCATCGCCGCCAAACTCTCCGATCGCGGCGCGGAAGTCGTGTTGAGCGTCGACATCGCCAGCCAGGAGTCGCAGGCCGCCCTCTTCGATCTCGCCACAGCACTGCCGAAATCCTTCCGGCTGATCCATGGCGGCGTCGACCATATCCAGAACCAGCCGGTCGGCCGGTTCTTCATCGGCGTGCCGACGGCAGATCCTGCGCTCGCACGCCAAGTCGAACAATTCCTGACGGTCCGGCTTGCCCGGGTAGAGGTGCTGGGTCATGTCTCCGATCATCCTTGAACTGCTTCTTCAATCGCTCTGGGAAACGGTGCTGATGACGGCCCTTTCCGGCGTGATCTCGCTCGTCGCTGGCCTGCCGCTCGGTCTGGCGCTGGTGGTGACCAACAAGGGCGGCATTGCCGAAAACCTCTGGGTCAACCGCCTGCTTGGCGCCGTCATCAATGCCTTCCGCTCGGTGCCGTTCATCATCCTCTTGGTGGCACTGATCCCGCTGACGCGGCTGATCGTCGGCACGGCGCTGGGTACCTGGGCAGCGATCGTGCCGCTCGCCATCGCCGCTACGCCCTATTATGCCCGCATCGCCGAAGTATCGCTGCGCGAGGTCGAACCGGGCCTGATCGATGCCGTGCGTGCCATGGGCGGCAATCGCTGGACGATCATCCGCGAAGTGCTGGTGCCGGAGGCGCTCCCCGGAATTGTCGCCGGCTTTACGGTGACGATCGTCACCCTGATCGGCGCCTCCGCCATGGCCGGCGCCATCGGCGCCGGCGGCCTCGGCGACCTCGCCATCCGCTACGGCTACCAGCGCTTCGAAACGGCCGTGATGGTCGACGTCGTCATCGTGCTGATCGTGCTGGTCTCAGGCATCCAATGGCTCGGCGACAGGCTGGTGGCGCGGCTGGATCATCGGTGACGAAGTGAAGCGGGCGGCTCCCTCTTCTCCCCTGCGGGGAGAAGGTGGCGCGCAGCGCCGGATGAGGGGGACACTCCACCCGGGAAGCCCCCTCATC
>NZ_JBFUFF010000105.1:0-20748 GCF_056403555.1 Rhizobium sp. P2_G2 | reverse complement strand
GCCCCATGGTTCGCATTTTCGGCAAATCGAGAATCGGAGAGCCGGATAATCAGATTCAAATTCTGGAGATAACCGACTCTCGGAAAAAGGTTTTTCGGCCCTATCCACAGGGCCGGATTTTTCTGAAGATAACGTCAAACGGGCTGTGGATAATCTCCAAGCCCGCTATCCACAGATTTACTTGGAAAGACTGGCGATTTTCGCCTCGAGCTCGGCAAGCCTCGCGGTCAGCACGTCATTCTCTTCACGCGCCTTCACTGCCATTTCGCGCACGGCTTCGAATTCCTCGCGCTTGACCAGGTCCATGCTGTTGAGCCAGCGCTCGGCTTGCGCCTTGAAGGCGGTTTCCACTTCCTTGCCGACACCCTGCACAGCACCGGCGGCGTCCGTCATCAGCTTGGCGAAATCGTCGAGAATGCGATTGGATCCGGTGTTCATCGATGCCTCCGAAGGTTCAACCCTATGGTCTTTCAGGTAGGAGCAAGCCCGGTCGCTTGCAAGCAAATTCCACCTGAGCGGCAAATTTCCGGATCGCGAGAGAGGCTCTGTTGCCGCGAAAATAACCTTGCTATAAGCCGCCCTCAGCACCCGAACGGACAATCGGACCCAAAGCCTTGATCGAAGCCTTCCAGCAACTGGCGATCCTGCCCTTTCCCAATATCAATCCGGTCGCCCTCCAGATCGGCCCGATCGCCGTGAAATGGTATGGCATTTCCTATGTCGTCGGCATCCTGCTCGGCTGGCTCTATGCCCGCACCATCGTCTCGACGCCCAGACTCTGGCGCAGCGACACGCCTGCGATGACCAAGCTCGACATCGACGATTTCGTCTTCTGGGCGGCGATCGGCATCGTGATCGGCGGACGGCTGGGCTATGTGCTGTTCTATGATCTGCCCGCCTATGCCTCCAACCCGCTCAGCGCCTTCGAGATCTGGAATGGCGGCATGTCCTTCCATGGCGGCATCACCGGAACGGTGATCGCGATGATCCTTTTCTCCTATCGGCGCAAACTCAGCGTCTGGTCGCTGTTCGACGTCGTGGCCGCCTCCTGCGTCTTCGGCCTGTTTCTCGGCCGCATCGCCAATTTCATCAATGGCGAGCTCTACGGCAAGGTAAGCGACCTGCCTTGGGCGGTGGTTTTTCCCGCAGATGAACCCTTCGCCCACCACCCGAGCCAGCTTTACGAAGCCAGCCTCGAAGGCCTGGTCACCGGCCTGGTCCTTGCTTTCCTGATCTTCTTCCGCCGCGGTCTTAAAACGCCCGGCCTCGTCTCCGGCGTCTTCGTCACGCTCTATGCGCTGTCGCGCATCCTGGTGGAGTTCGTCCGCATGCCGGACGGTCAGCTCGGCTATCTCTATGGCGGTTGGCTGACCATGGGCATGCTGCTCTCCACCCCCATGCTGCTGATCGGCCTCTGGGGCATCTGGCGGGCCAGGGCGGCGGCATTGAAGCTCGCATAGGCGCCGCATGACCCCGCTCGCCGAAAAGATAAGGGCGATCATCCGCGTCAACGGACCGATCAGCGTCACCGACTATTTTGCCCTTTGCCTCGCCGACCCCGAATACGGTTATTACAAGACCCGCGACCCGTTCGGCCGCGGGGGCGATTTCGTCACCGCGCCGGAAGTCAGCCAGTTGTTCGGCGAGATGATCGGCATTTTCCTCGTCCACGCCTGGGAGCGACACCTCAAGCCGAAGCGCGCCGTCCGCATCGCCGAGATTGGCCCTGGCCGCGGCACGATGATGGCAGACATTTTGCGGGTCGTCGCGCGGCTCGCGCCCGAACTCTACGAGATCGCCACGGTCCACCTTATCGAGACCAGCCCGGTCCTGGCCGAAATACAGGCCAAGACTTTGGCCGCCCATGCCGGCAAGGCGCATTGGCACAATGGCTTCGACGAACTTCCGGATGGATTTCTACTGCTGGTCGGCAACGAGTTCTTCGATGCCGTACCGATCCGCCAGTTCGTGAAAATACCGCAAGGATTTCGCGAGCGTCTCGTCGGCCTCGACGGCAATGAAGGGCTGACCTTCGCCGCCGGCGTCGGCGGCGTGGATCCGTCGCTACTGCCCGCCGGCCACCGTGACGTGCCGCCCGGCACCATCGCCGAAATCGCCCCGGCCCGCAGCGCCGTCATGCAGGCAATCTCCGACCGGCTGTTTAGATCCGGCGGCACCGCGCTGTTCATCGATTACGGCCATCTGGCACCTGGCTTCGGCGACACGCTGCAGGCGGTGCTGAACCATGCATTCGATCCGCCCCTCGCCCATCCCGGCGAAGCCGATCTCACCAGCCATGTGGATTTCGCCGCTCTGGCGGAGGCGGCGCAGTCGTGCTCCGTCCATGTCAACGGCATGATGGCACAGGGCGAATTCCTGCTGAAACTGGGAATCGCCGAGCGCGCTGGCGCATTGGGAGCCGGCAAGGATAGCGCACAGCAGGCGGAAATCCTGACCGCGGTCGAACGACTGGTCGGCGACCGGAAAGGTGAAATGGGTGAACTTTTCAAGGTCCTCGCCGTTTCCAGCCCAGAAGTGAAGCTGACGCCGTTCGAGGCTTGAAACTGCATTCGGCAATTGTGTCTTATCCGGCAGGGGTGGAGCAGCGCGGCGGCGCCCGACCCAATATTTGCCAATTGACACCCATGCCCGTCACCGCCATCTATGTCGCGTTTGACGGTCGCGGGGACCGGGCCGATCCGTCTATATGTTCGAATCAGAAATACGAGGCCACCCGATGAACGTAGCCCCCAGATCCGGCCTGTCGCCCTTGCAGAGCCCGCTGCTTGCGGAAACCGCCGGCCGCGTTGCCCACGGTTTCTTCAGCCGAAAGGGCGGCATGTCCGAAGGCCCGCTCTATGCCGGCCTCAATGTCGGCCTCGGCTCGAAAGATAATCCCGATCATATCCGCGAAAACCGCGCCCGCGTCGCCAACTGGTTCGGCACTGACACCGATCATCTCGCGACACTTTATCAAATCCATTCGCCTGACGTGGTGACGGTCACCGACGCGCCGTCCGAGCGTGCCGAAGCCGACGGCCAGGTCACGACCCAACCCGGCATCGTGCTCGGCGTCCTCACAGCCGATTGTGGTCCGGTCCTATTCGCCGACGCCCAGGCGGGCGTGATCGGCGCTGCCCATGCCGGCTGGAAGGGCGCGTTCACCGGCGTGCTTGAAAACACCATCGAAGCGATGATCCGCCTCGGCGCTGCCCGCGAGAACATTGTCGCCAGCCTAGGCCCGTCGATCGCGCAGAAAAATTATGAGGTCGGGCCGGAATTCGTCGAGCGCTTCATCGCCGCCAATCCGGACTGGGCAAAATTCTTTGTCTCTTCCGTCAAGCCCGGCCATAGCATGTTCGATCTGCCTGGCCTGACCGTCAGCCGTCTCGAAGCTGCCGGCATCCGCGCCGAAAACCTCGACATCTGCACTTATGCCGACGAGGAGAATTTTTTCTCGTATCGCCGCACCACCCACCGCCAAGAGCCGGACTACGGCCGCCAGATATCGGCAATCATGCTCAGGGAGAGTTGACACCATGGCTCTGCATTTCACCCGGGAGGAATTTGCCGCCCGCCTCGAACTCCTCAAAGCCCGGATGAAGGAGGAGAAGCTCGATGCTCTCCTGCTCTTCGCCCAGGAGAGCATGTATTGGCTGACCGGCTACGACACGTTCGGCTACTGCTTCTTCCAGTCGCTGATCGTCAAGGCAGATGGCCAGATGGTGCTGCTCACCCGCTCGGCTGACCTGCGCCAGGCGAAGCTGACCTCGATCCTGGAAGACGTCCGCATCTGGGTCGACCGCATCAATGCCGACCCGGCGCTCGACCTCAAGAACCTGCTGATGGACCTCGACCTGCTGGGCAAACGCATCGGCGTCGAATATGACACGCACGGCCTGACCGGTCGCAACGCCAAGCTGCTCGACCACCAGCTGGTGAGTTTCGGCACGCTGGTCGACGCCTCCTATATCGTCAGCCGCCTGCGCCTGGTCAAAAGTGCCGCCGAAATCGAATATGCCGAAAAGGCCGCCGCACTCTCCGACGATGCGCTCGATGCAGCGCTTGCCCTGATCAAGCCCGGCGCCGACGAGGCCGACATCCTCGCCGCAATGCAGGGCGCGGTGTTCACCGGCGGCGGTGATTATCCGGCCAATGAATTCATCATCGGCTCCGGCGCCGACGCCCTTCTGTGCCGCTACAAGGCCGGCCGCCGCAAGCTCGACCCGGTCGACCAGCTGACGCTCGAATGGGCCGGCGCCTATGCTCATTATCATGCACCGATGATGCGCACCGTCATTGTCGGCACGCCGAACGACCGCCAGAAGGAACTCTATGCCGCCTGCCGCGACGCCATCGAGGCGATCGAGCTGGTGCTGATCCCGGGCAACACCTTCGGCACCGTGTTCGACACGCATGCGCGGATCATGGATGAACGCGGGCTGGCCCGCCACCGACTGAACGCCTGCGGCTATTCCGTCGGCGCCCGCTTCTCGCCGTCATGGATGGAGCATCAGATGTTCCATGTCGGCAATCCCGAGCCGATCCTGCCGGGCATGACGCTGTTCGTCCATATGATCATCATGGATTCGGAAACCGGCACGGCCATGACCCTCGGCCGGACCTACCTTACCACGGCGGAAGCGCCGAAAAGCTTGAGCCGCCATAGCCTTGACATGATTTCCATATGACAATTGGGAATTGACCCCTGGCGACGAAACGATCATAAATTTCGCCATTGGGGCAAAGGCGGAGGTTTTGAGTCATGCGCGGGCTTTATCATGCGTTGGCCGCCGCCAGTCTTTGCCTCCTGCTTTCCGCCTGCAACACCGATGCGCTGACGCCGAAGGCCGATGTCCCGAACGCCGACAGCACGCAGACGGCGCGCAACGACCAGCCGGTCGAACGGCAACAGACCCACAAACGCTATCCGAAAATCGATGAGGACGCGTCCAGCCAGCCGGATGACAATGGCCAGGCGCCGCAAAACACGCTGGAGGCCCAGCAGCAGGCGCTGGACCGGGGCGACACCAACCCGTCGATGACCCAGCCCAACAACACCGTCGTCGCCAACAATACCCAGCAGACGACGACGCTGAGTGCCAATCTCTATAAATCCAACAGCGACGCCAAGCCGGCAAACAACCTCTACAGCGCCAATACCAACGCCGAAACGATCCGCTTCCTGCCGATCATCGGCGCACCGGTGCAGGCGGTGACGCCGCTGTCGCGCGAGCTCGGCAATTCCGCCCGCGCCAATGGCCTGGTGATCCGCGGCTCCAGCGACCAGACCGCCAAGCATGTGCTCAAGGGCTATCTTTCCGCTTTCGCCGACGGCAAGAAGATCACGGTCGTCTATGTCTGGGATGTGCTCGACAATGCCGGTTCCCGCCTGCACCGTATCCAGGGCCAGGAAAGTGTGCCGAGCCGGGCCTCCGACGCCTGGTCAAACGTGCCGCCTGAAGTCATGCAGCAGATCGGCAATGCAACGATCGCCGAATATATGAAGTGGCTGCAGTCGCAGGGCTGAGCCTCAGGAACGGGGCTGCGCCACGCACGCTCCGCGAAGGCTTGAGCGCCTAAATTGGCGATTTAGAGAGCGAAATAGGACAAGCCGCAATTCGTCCTAATCTCGCCAATCTGCCCAACTACAAGCGGCAAAAAAGAATTCAGCCCAAAAGAATTCAGCAAGGGACGGCATTCAACGTGAACCATGGAGTTTCACACACGTGACGGATATATCAGTCAGGCATGACCCCTCTTCGGGTGCCGCCGCGATCGAAATCCGCGGCGCCGAACTGAGCGAGACACGCTTCCGGCTCCGCGATCCCTATACCGAAAAATATTTGACCAAGCGTGGCTGGTCGAAGAATGCGGCAATTCTGCCCTCCGAGGCGACCACCGCCGATGGCCTTGTCACCGTCCCGATCGCCGCCGAACTGGCGCGCCGGATCGTGCCGGGGACCAACCTCGTGCTCGACCAGCCCACCGGCGAATTCCAGGAGCTTCTGACCTGGCCATTGCCGATCGCGATGCCGATCGAACATATCCTTGCGGAAGAGACGCCGACTGAAGACACTGATGACAATGCAAACGAGGCTGACGAAGCAAATGCTGCCATCGTCGCCGCGCCGATTGTCGCAAACATGACAGATGGCGTTTCGGCGACGGAAGCCAAGACTCCGACAGAGACAATACCGGTCGTCAAGGCCGAAACCCCGGCGGAGACGAAGCTGGCTGAAAAGACCCAACCTCCGGTCGAGGAGATCGGGAAGGCAGATGCTGGGCCAGCCAAACCGGCTGTGGTGAAGGCATTGGCCGGCGACAAGCCTTCCACGCCTTCCGAACCGCTGCTGCTGGATTCCTTCGAACCGTCGATCATGCATGACGATCTCGATGATGACGACAGACGCGACAGCAAGCCGGAGCCGGCTCTGCTGGGCGACAACGACAACGGCCCCTCGACCTGGAAACCCATTGCCATCGCCGCCGCGATCTGCCTTGTCGCCGGCACCGCCATCGGGGCCGTCTGGAACGGCTATGGCAGCAGCACCGCCATGAAAGAGATGCGTGAGGCTGCGGCCAACCAGATCGAACGGCAGAAATGGGAATTCGATCGCCAGCTCAAGGACGCCAAGGCAGCCTCCCTGAACAAGAGTTCCAGCAGCCTGGCAGGCGAGACGAAGAAGCTGATGGCGGACCGCGACGCCGCTCGGAAAAGCCTGACCGAAAAAGAAAAGACCATCACAGCACTGAAGGCCAAGCTCGCCACCGCGACCACGCAATTGGAAGCGGTGAAGACGGACGCCAGCGACAAGGCAAAGGCCGAGATTGCCGCGCTCGGCAAGAAGATCGGATCATTGAGCGCCGATCTCGACAAGGCCAACAGCCACCTCGCAGATCGCGAGCAGGCACTGCACGATGCCCAGGAAAAGCTCGCAGACGCCAGTGATAGCCTTAATTCCAGCAAGGAGACGGCCAAGCAGGAAGCCGAGGCGCTGAACGACGACCTTGCCAAGCAGACCGGCGATCTCAACAAGCAGATGGATGGGCTGAAGCAGCAGGTGGCGCAACGTGACTCGCAGTTGCGCGACGTGCAGGCCAAGCTTTCGGTCGCCAATATCCAGATCGACGCTTTGAAAACCATTGCCAACAAGACGACGGAAGCCGGTCTCGAAAAGGGCGCACTCGATCAGAAGGTAACCTCGCTTTCGGCTGAGCTCGACAAGACCCAGCAGCAGCTCTCCGACCGCGAACAGGCTCTGGCAGACGCCAACACCAAGCTCAAGGACGCGGAAGC
Source organism: Rhizobium sp. P2_G2 (assembly GCF_056403555.1). NCBI lineage: Bacteria > Pseudomonadati > Pseudomonadota > Alphaproteobacteria > Hyphomicrobiales > Rhizobiaceae > Rhizobium > Rhizobium sp. P2_G2. Next base: position 13,448 of record NZ_JBFUFF010000105.1, on the reverse strand, counting down.
CAATCTGGCCTCGGCCAACCAGCGCAACGAACAGCTTGTCGCCGATGCGGACAACAACCAGCAAGGCGCCACGCAGGCGTTGCCGCCGCAATCCGAGACGTCCAGCCGCCTGCAGGAGGAACGCGACCTCTATGCCGACGAGCTCAAGAAAATGACGGCGAGCTTCACAGCGCTGCAGCAGCAGAAGACCGACCTGGAAAAGACGGTGGCCGAACTGCAGACAAAGTCGAAGACCAGTGACGACAACACCACGACAGCGCAAATCCCTCAGGAAACGATCTGGGGCGCCACCGCGATCGATACGTCGGGCGCCGTCTATCACCTGCAGAACCAGCCGAGCAAGGATGCTGCGGTGACCAATGTCAATGAAATGTGCCGCAACAAGTCCGGCTCACATTGCGAGACGCTGGCGACCTATTCCAATTCCTGCTTCAGCCTGGCGCGCATTCAGGGAGAGCAACCGACCGGCGACAACTTCGCCTATTTCATCCATAAGGATTCGAGGAAAGCGGCCCAGACGGCACTGGAACGCTGCGAAAGCATGGGCGTGGCCTGCACGACGCGCTTCACCTCGTGCTCTCCGGAAAGCGATGCCAAAGCGGATCTGAACTGATCGGCTATACGGCTGGGACGCGGGCTATTTTTCGTCCGCGTCCCTCAACAACGAACGCTACCGATCCCTGAGCAGATTCTTCAGCACCTTGCCGGCGCCACTGCGTGGCAGGCTCTCGATCAAGACGAATTCCTTCGGCACCTTGTAGCGCGCGATAGCATTGGCGCAATGCTCGGCCAACGCCTCGACTGTCAGAGTAGCCCCTGGTGCCGCCACGACGAAAGCGCGGCCCACCTCGCCCCATTTCGTATCGGCGATGCCGATCACGGCCGCTTCCCGCACATCCGGATGCGCAATCAGCACAGCCTCGACCTCGACCGGATAGACATTCTCGCCACCCGAGATGAACATGTCCTTCTTGCGGTCGACGATGGTGACAAAGCCGTCCGCGTCTCGCCTGCCGAGGTCACCGGTGCGGAACCAGCCATCGGCGGTGAAAGCCCGCGCCGTCTCTTCCGGCCGCGCCCAATAACCCGGCGTGACGCTCGGGCCAGAGACGAGGACCTCGCCGACGGCACCTTCCTCCACGACTTCGCCCGCATCATCGGCAAGCCGCATGGACAGAGCCGGCGGCGGCAGGCCCGAAGATCCGGCCTTCTCGGCAATCCGCGCCGCGTTGAGCGGCATGCCGAGCAGCGTGCCGGCTTCGGTCATGCCATAGCCGTCGACCATTTTGACGCCCTGTTCCAACCACCAGCGGATATTGGCTGGCGGATTGGGGGCACCGCCAGTGAACAGCGCTTTCAGCGTCCTCCAGCGTTGCGGCTCGAAATTGGCCGCCCCTTTCAACGCGGCCGCCATTTGCGGCACGCAGAAATAATGCGTGACGCCGAGACTTTCGGCCGCCAGCCGATCATTGGTGGCGACGGGATCGAACCCGGCCGACATCAGCACCCGACCGCCCTGCAGGAGCGGCGACTGGATAGAGGTGATCAGGCCGATGACGTGGAACATCGGCGTGTCGCAGAGGAAAACACTGTCGTGCCCGACCTGTCCCAGCACGCCGAAATTTGCCGCGGTGGCAAACGCGTTCTGCCCGGTGATCAGCACGCCCTTCGGCTTTCCCGATGTCCCTGATGTGTAGAGGATGATGATCGGCGCATCGGCTGGCGGCAGTTCCCGCCGTTCGGAGGGCTCGGCAGCGGCGGCACTAGCCGCAAGTGTCGCAATATCGAGAGGCCGACAACCAGCCGGCAGATGCATCGAAGTAGAATCTTCGTCCGTCACCAGCATCGCCGGACTACAGTCGGCAAGGATTTGCGCCTGCTCCTGGCGCGAAAGCCGCCAGTTGACGGGAACGAAGATCGCCCCCAGGCGCATCGCCGCCTGCTGCAGGATGAGCAGATCGGCGCTGTTGCGGGCGATCGTGGCAATTCGCTCCCCGGTCTGAATGCCGAAAGCGTCGGCGAGCCAGGCCGCCATCCGGCCGATCGACAGGTCGAATTCGCGATAGGTCCATTGCCGGCCGCTTGCGAGATCGACGCAGGCGACTTTATCCGGCGTGGCGCGGGCATGCAGCACCACCGGGTCGGGTGTTTTCCAGTCTGGCATCCTCCTCCCTCCCTGAGCCGCTAGCCTTTGGACTTGTCGTAGGCGCCCAATCCGGGCTTATATGATTTCTCATCTATGAACTGCCGGATGCCCTCCTTGCGGCCGGTATTGTCATGGAAATTCGCCGCCTCCTGGGCGCGCACGAGAAAATCCTCGGCATTGTCATAGGTCATCTCGGCCACGCGGCGGATCGCGTCCTTGGTGGCTTTCAGCGCCACCGGGTTCTTCGTCAGCAGGATCTTGGCGATCTCGGTCACGCGGTCCTTCAACGCCGCGAGCGGCACGCTTTCATTGACAAGCTTCCAGGCCGCTGCCTTCTTGCCGTCGATGAGTTCGCCGGTGAGCGCGTGGTACATGGCATCGCGCATGGACAGCAGATCGACAACCACTTTGGTTGCCCCACCGCCCGGCAATATGCCCCAGTTGATCTCGGAGAGCGCGAACTGCGCTTCGTCAGCCGCAACGGCAAGATCGCAGGCAAACAGCGGGCCATAGCCGCCACCGAAACACCAGCCGTTGACCATCGCGATCGTCGGCTTCTGGTACCAGCGCAGACGCCGCCACCAGCCATAGGATTCACGCTGCGCACCGCGCGTGGCACCAAGGCCCTTGGCCTCGGTCTCACGGAAATATTCCTTGAGGTCCATGCCGGCCGACCATGCCGCGCCTTCGCCGCTGAGAACCAGGACGCCGACATCGTCGCGGAACTCGATCGCGTCGAGCACCTCCATCATCCGCCGGTTCAACGCCGGGCTCATCGCATTGCGCTTGTCTGGCCGGTTGAACCGCACCCAGGCAATTCCGTCCTCGATGTCGAAAGCCACCGTATCTGCTATTTCACTCATGATCTCTCCTCCTCGCCGCCGCCCAGTCATGCTAGAGCGGGACGCCGCTATTGCGCGGCCGATAATTGCTATATGACATAGCAATATGGATTTGGCAAGACATGGACCTCGCATGAACGACACGCCACCAAAAGTCAGACTGGACGACCTGATCGGCTACAATCTCCGCCGCGCCTCGGCACTGATGATGAGCGACTTCGGCGACATGTTCGCAAGGACATTTCTCAGGCCGACGAGCTTCAGCGTCGCTTGTGTCATCGACGAGCAGCCGGGCATCACCTCGGCCGAGATCTGCAGGCTGTTGGGATTGCAACGCGCCAACATCGTCGCCCTGCTGGCGGAGCTGGATGAGCGAAACATCATCCTCAAGCGGGACGACGAAGAGGACAAGCGCATCCAGCGGCTCTATCCTAATCCGGAAAAACGAAACGAGCTCGACAGCTGGCGTGCCATGGCCGCACGGCACGAGCAGCGAATGCTCGCTCGACTGAGCTCGCAAGAGCGAGACCTTTTCCTCGACATGCTGCGCCGAATCTGGCGGGAGCAGGAATGAGGCCGGGCGTCGTGCGCCCGACCTCCTTGACCGTCAGCGGCTGGCCACAAGGGCGCGCCCGCACTTCACACTCTGGTCAGCCGGCATTCTTGCCGCCGTCGGCGCTGTAGATCTGGCCGGTGACGAAAGTCGACTTGTTGGAACCGAGGAAAACGATGACATTGGCGACTTCGTCGGCATGGCCGATCCGCTTCATCGGGATGCTCGCCGCCAAGGATGCCTTGACCTCGTCGCTGCCGGCAAACCGGTTCAGCATTCCCGTCTCCGTCGCCCCCGGCGCCACGGCGTTGACGCGAATGCCTGCCTCGGCAAGCTCGAGCGCCGCGGCCTTGGTCAGGCCTTCCACGGCGTGCTTGCTGGCGGTGTAGATGGAGGTATAGGCGGCGGCGCGGTGGCCGAGCAGCGACGAGACGTTGATAATGCTGCCACCGCCGTTGGCCTTCATCGCATTGATCTGATGTTTCATGCCAAGCACCGTGCCAACGACATTGGTGTCGAAGGTTTCGGCAATGCTGTCCGCGGTCTGGTCGGTGATCGGCCCGATCTGCCCCTCGGTGCCGGCATTGTTGACGGCGACATCAAGCCGTCCGAATCGGGTCACGGTCCTGTCGACAAGCGCCCTCACCTCGTCCTCATGACGCACGTCCGCCTTGACGAATTCCGCCTCCGTGCCCAGGCCGCGCAGCTCGTCGGCCAGCGCCTCGCCCGCCTCCTGCCTGCGGCCGGAGACCACGACCTTGGCGCCTTCGCGGGCAAAGGCGACTGCGGCGGCACGGCCGATGCCGGTTAGTGCCCCGGTGATGAGAACCACTTGTTCGCTCATATCTGGAAAACTCCTTGTTGGACGATGCGTACCTTCATAACTGCATCCACCGGAAAAATACGGACGTACATATTTTAATTCAAGACCCATCAATACGCTCGTACATATTTTTCTCGATTCGCTTGACGAAACCACCCCGCTCCACCACTTTGTCGGCATGTCCAGAACATCGAACAGGGATAAGATTCTCGAAGCAGGCCTGCGGGTCGTTCACGAGCATGGCTACGCCAATGCCAGCGTGCGTGACATCGTCGCCGCCGCCGGCGTGCCGCAGGGTTCGTTCACCAACCATTTCGCCTCCAAGGAAGCGTTCGGCTTGGAGATCATCGATCGCTACCTGGCGGCGACGAGAGACGTGCTGGAAAAGACGCTGCTCGATGACACGCGCCCGCCGCTACAGCGGCTCGAAGCCTGCATCGACACCGGCCGCGATCTCTTGAATGGGGATTGCATGCGCCGGGGCTGCATGCTCGGCAATTTCACCGCCGAAGCCTCGGTGGACAGCGAGCAGATGCGCAACAAGCTGCTATCCGTTTTCGACGAAATCGAAGCCGCCTACGCCTATTGCCTGCGGGCGGCGGTCGAAGCGGGCGAGGTCCCCGCTGATCTCGACGTGACGGAGACGGCTGCGCTGATCCTGCAGTCCCTGCAAGGTGCGAACCTGCTGGCCAAGGCGCATCGGGACCCTGCGCCGGTCGATCGCTTCAAGAAAACGCTATTTGAGAAAATCCTGAAATAGGCCGACCTGGGGCGGCAGATGCATCCATATATCAGGGGTTATGTAGGAATTGCCCCCAGCTCCCTCTGCATTTCCGCAAGCTTCTGGGATCGGACCTCACGGAGAGCGGCTCTCTCCGTCGGCAGCCGGTATCGCCTTGGAAGGAGCAATCGAATCCTTCCGATGTTCCTGCATCGGCTCTGAATCGAGATAGATGGAAAGATAATCCAGATCTGCCGACGTCACGCCGCACGCGGCGAACACCGTCTTCCACTCACTGACCCAGCCGGCCACCTCGTTCCATTCATTCCGCGCTTCGTCTTTTGACATGCCGAAATGTGGGGCGGCAGCCATTGCGTGTCCAATGCCAAAGTCGTTCTGACGCTTCGGGTCACTGGAAATCTGGATCGCCTGAAGACCGAGGCCATTCATCTGAGGTGGAATATCGAATGCCGGTGAGAGCTGCCAGTCGCCGTCCTCGCCGCGCAGGAACGCGTGGTTCTTCGTATGATCGTCAGTGTTGTCGATCATGATATTAAACGCCATTCTTCGAAAGAGTTCGCGCTGTTGCGAACGGATTTCCCCCGTCGCGCAATGTCGACGCAACAGGGACGAGAGTGTCGCGTATGTGTCATCGGCCTCTGCGGCAAGCATCGTCCGGGCAGACACGCCGTGGACTCGCCTTGATCCCCTTCGGTCGAAACGCCCAACCAGCAAGATGTGATCGACGCCGCCCGGCAAAACCTTCGAAGGGGCCACATCAAGACCTGTCTGCCTGGCAAGCTCCATTGAGGCATGCTCGATCAGGAGCTGATCGACATTGCTTCCGCGGGGGAATTTGGCGATCCACTCCTGTCCCTCGTCTTCTATGAGCATTTTTGGGTGAGCGCCCCCAAGGCTGGCGCTGCTGGCGATGAGTTGGCGTTCGCGTTCCCCAAGACTGTCCCTGTCGAGGACGCGAGTGATAAGCGCTTCTGCTTCGAGAAGGGATTCCACGTGCAACAAAGGAGGTTCTGGTGACGGCCGGTATTCGTCGAAGCTGGATGATATTCCCAACGCGCCAAAACGATGGTCCCCCGCGTACCAGAGCAGATCCAACGGGCTCATGCGTGGCGGGCGGAAAACGATGCGGATCATGCGCTCCCCCCATCGATCCGGCATTGCATCGTCCAGAGCGCCCGGCGCAAGCAGATCGCGCTTGGGAGCATGAATTCGCGTCCCATGCCCGATATCCGGAGAAATCTCGAAGCCGGACCGCCGCCATTCGTCATCGAGTTCAAGCAGGCATCGACGAAAACTGCTTTCGAGACGCACCTCACCGACCAGGCGAGGATTTTCGACGTCGCCGAGGAACCAAACCGCCAGGGACGTACCCTTGAAGCTCATTTTACTTCTCTTCTCCGGCTTGCGCGGTCGACATCCAGCATGGTCGCGTAGTCATCGTCACCCGGCCTCATGAGATCAGCAAGAGCGGCCGATTTCCCGAATACCCAGAGCGCCGTCGCATAGACACCTATAGCCACCTTGGCGTCTCCCGCTTCCATGCGTCGCAGGGTTGGAACCGAGATCCCGATCCGTAGCGCCATGGCGCGCAGGCTTTCGCCCCGCCGCTCCCGCGCTATCCGCAAATGTTCGCCGAGAGCGGCCAAACCGGCGACCGCTGCGCCGGGAAGGATAGCAATCGCAGGAGAAGCCTTTGACAAAACTTATGCTTTCACAAATAAGGTTATTTGTGAATATATATGTTCAAATCCGTTTCGATCAAGTGTCCCACGGTCGAAAATGGTCGCGAAGCATATTTGTGGTATTCGCGCCGGCTCGTCGATCCGTATCACGTCATCGAACGCGTCCGCGGGTGTTGCCGCACCCCGATCTCGGAACGGATCGCGTTGATGCGCCCACCGATCTCACTCCTCTTCAGCTCGGTTCGGCGGCGATGTTCATTCAAATACTCAAAGGGCATCGGTCTAAAGGCCGCGTGGCGGCCGATCCCAGTCTGGTGGTAGCTCTTGCATAAGGTAGCGTATTTCTCGTGACATAGAAGGATGCGATCATATCGACATGGCCGTGGCAAAAGGCCGATTTGGAAAACCGTTGAATCCGCTTGCATTCAAGCGAAAGCTGGTTATTAAGCCCGCATCCGGCATGTAAACAGGCAACGGGTCATGAAGGTTTTCTCGGGCAATTCCAACCGGCAGTTGGCCGAGGCGATCTGCACCTATTTGAATGTGTCACTTGGCAAGGCAAGCGTCCGGCGGTTCGCCGACCAAGAGATTTTCGTCGAAGTTCAGGAGAATGTGCGCGGCGAGGACGTCTTCGTCATCCAGTCGACCTCCTACCCAGCCAACGACAACCTGATGGAACTGCTGATCATGATCGACGCGATGCGCCGGTCGTCGGCGCGACGCATCACAGCCGTTCTTCCCTATTTCGGTTATGCCCGCCAGGACCGTCGCGCCTCTGGCCGCACGCCGATTTCAGCTAAGCTGGTGGCCAACCTGATCACCGAGGCCGGCGCCCACCGCGTGCTGACGCTCGACCTGCATGCCGGCCAGATCCAGGGCTTCTTCGACATTCCGACGGACAACCTGTTCGCCGTGCCGGTGCTGACGCGTGACATCAAGTCGACCTACGACCTTGACAATGTCGTCGTCGTGTCGCCGGATGTCGGCGGCGTGGTGCGCGCTCGCGCGCTCGCCAAGCGCCTCAATGACCGCAACCTCGCCATCGTCGACAAGCGCCGCGAGCGCGCCGGCGAATCCGAGGTCATGAACATTGTCGGCGACGTCCATGGCAAGGACTGTCTACTGATCGACGATATCGTCGATTCCGGCGGCACACTCTGCAACGCGGCGGATGCGCTGCTCGCCAGCGGCGCCAAGAGCGTCACAGCCTACATCACCCACGGCGTGCTTTCCGGCGGCGCGGTTGACCGCGTCTCTTCGTCGCAATTGCGCGAACTTGTGATCACCGATTCCATCCAGCCGCCCACCAGGGTGCTGTCGGCGCGCAATATCCGGGTGATTTCCACGGCACCGCTGATCGGCGAGGCGATCAATCGCACCAGCCTCGAGGAATCGGTGTCGAGCCTGTTCGACTGATAATTTTTGGGGAAGAGTCGGCAGGGCAACTGACATAATCCCGGCATAATTGATAAAATGAAACTCTAATGGGGTGGAGATTCATTTGGCACTGACTGCAGACGATATTCTCGCTCTGCCGGCGCTGCACGATCACGTGCAGGCGCAATCGGCAAGAATGCTTCATATGTTCAGCAGCGATTCCCGGCTGTCGGCGACATTCGCGACGCAACAGCGCTGGCTAATGTCCCATATCGGCCTGTCGCTGCATTTTCGCGCATTGAGCAGCGGTTCGGGCGGCGGGCTCTACCTGTCGAGCTTCCTCGAAGGAGTCGAGCAGCACCGTGTCGCCAGCCGCAATACGGCCGACGCCTATATCAAGGAACTGGTGAAATATAAATATGTCACGCTATCGGTAGCCGCCCATGACCGGCGGCTTCGGCCCATGCTGCCGTCGCAGCCCGCGATCGACATGCTGGCCGGCTGGCTGCAGTCCCATCTTTTCACCCTCGATGGCCTGACCGACGGCCGTCGGTTCGCGACATTCCAGGCAAACCCATCCGCCCTGGTTGGAGTCCAGCCGCTGGTCGCCGACGGTCTGCTTGCCGCCAAGGCGGTGCGGCAGCCGGACAAGACCTTCTCGCTATTCACCTGGCTCGACAATGGCGGCCTGGTCATGGACTGGCTGATCACCAACATGGAGCAAGCCCCCCTCGAAGCCGAACGCGTCCGGGTCGGGGCCTTTTCTGTCGGCGAAATGGCCGCGCATCTCAGCCTGTCGCGAACCCACCTCGCCCGCAAGCTGAAGGAGGCCGAGGACCTTGGCTCGATCGGCTGGGAGGGGCGCCGCGGACATTCGGACCTCTGGGTGTCGGCCGGCTTCCGCCAGGAATATATCACCGCGCAGGCTGTCAAGCTCGCTATCATCGACCAGGCCTGGGAAGCGGTACTCGGGCCGCAGAGCAGCTAAATTACGGTGTTCCAAAAAGAATATGCAAGGGGCCTATCGGCGTGGCTGCCAGCCTCCTGATCACAACGGTCTATGGCTGCCTTACGGAAAATCCGATCGCGGACGCACATGCATCCGCTCGAAAACGCAATCCCAGATTACATCCAAAAATGGTCTTTTGCAGCATCGCGGTTTCAATTGACCAGGATCCCGGCCAGACGTAATCGTGAAGCGTCGCGAACCGGCATGGCACCCGAGTCCAATTGCCCTGCAGCAAAGCCGCGCGTGACCCCAACCGGCTTTGCGCCTCGGGTGCCGTTCGCGGCAGTGCTGTCGGTATCAGTTGCTCTGCTGATCGAGCCCGTATTGTTTGAAGAGCCGATCCTGCGTCCCGTCATGGATCAGCCGGTTGAGGCTCGTCTGCATCTTAGCGATATCCTGGTCGGCGACGCTCTTGTTGCAGGCGATCGAATAGATCTGTTCGGTCAGCAGGAGCACGGTCTCGACATGTACGCCGTCGCGCTTGAGCTTGTCGTAATATTTTTCCGAAACCGGCATCAGGTCGATCCGGTCGGCGAGCAGTTTCTTCAGGGTAAGATTGAAATCACTCGCCAGGTCAACCTTGGGGAACTTCTTCTCCTTGAGCAGATCAGCGGTGAAATCGCCGCGCTGGGTGCCAACGACAAACTTCGTCGCCTCCGCGAGCGTGCCAGGATTGATACCGGAGCCGCTCCTGCGGATCAGAACCGTGCGGTCGAGGAGCAGCGGCTCGACCCATTTGAAATGCTTGTCGCGTTCCTGGTTATGTACCGTCGTGAAGATGCAGGTCATATCCTGCGTCTCCGCCAGCGCCAGCGCATGCGCCCATGGCATCATTTCGATCGAATATTTCAGGCCGGCGTCTTTCATCAGCAGGTCGACCTGGTCGACCGAGGCGCCCTTGTAGGCGCCCGCCTCGCGATAGGAGAAAGGCGGATATTCCTCCGTCACCAACTTGAGGGGATCGGCATGAGCCGTCGTTGCAACAAGCAAGCTCGAAAGAAGAATCCAAATTTTCAAGGCACGCTCCTGTCTCGTGATATCCATGTGTCTAAGATACAAATTGCTTTGCCGCCGGGATGCGCCCTTCCGGGAAGGCATATTTCTCGATGATGTCACGGCTCGGCATTGGCCGGCTGAACAGATAGCCTTGACCGGCATCGACGCCCATCTGGGCCAGCATGTCCTGCTGCTCCGCCTTTTCTATACCTTCGGCGACCACCAGGCAGTTCATCTGGTGGGATATGGTATTGATCCCTTCGACCAGCATCCGGCTCTTCTTGCGCGCCAGTTCCCCGTCTTCGGTGAGCGAGCGGACGAAGGACTGGTCGATCTTGATAATGTCCACCGGGAATTTGTGCAGGTAGCTGAGCGATGAGTAGCCGGTGCCGAAATCGTCGAGCGCCACGCGATAGCCGGCCTTGCCGAAAGCTTCGATGATCTGCTGGATCAGTGGATTGTGGTGCATCAGCACCGCTTCGGTGATCTCGATGACGATATTGCGCGGCGACACGCCATTGCGCATCAGGGTCATCATCATCTTTTCCGGCAGGCCGGGCTCGAACTGCAACGGCGAGATATTGACGGAGACATAGATCTGCCGCAGCGCCTCATGCTGCTGGAGATGAGCCAAGTGCGCCACAGCCTTCTCGAAAATGCGGTCGCCGACGCGGATGATGGCGCCGGTCTCCTCGGCATTTTGGATGATGCCGGCAGGCGGTATGACGCCCTGTTCCGGATGGATGAGGCGCATCAACGCTTCGAAGCCGGCAACACGGCCGGTCTTAAGGTCGAGGATCGGCTGCAGATAGGCGTCGAACCAGTCTTCCTTGAGCCCCGTTTCGATATAGGCTTCGATCTTGGCCCGGTTGCGGGCGGCATTGGCGAGCGTCGGGTCGAAGAGCCGCGCGCCGTTCTTGCCGTTGCGCTTGCGCGCATACATGGCGAGATCCGACTTCTGCAGCAATTCAGCAGCATTCTCGGCATGTTCCGGATAGAGCGCCACGCCAATCGAAGCGCTGAGATTGAGCGTCTGCCCATCGACCTCGAAAACCTGCTCGATGGCGCGGCTGATGCGGTTCGAAACGTCGAGCCCGGTCCGCTCTGCGGCGGAAGCCGACAACAGGATGGCAAATTCATCGCCGCCGATCCGTGCGATCGTATCGACAGAGCGTAGTTGCGAGCGCATTCGCGCCACGACCTGCTGCAGCACCCGGTCGCCAACGCCGTGGCCGAGCGTGTCGTTGATCCACTTGAAGCGATCCAGATCGACGAACAGGCAGGCGAGTGCAGATTTCTCGCTGTCGGCGACTTTGATCTTTTGCTCGAGAGCATGTTCAAAACCCTGGCGGTTGAGCAGGCCGGTCAGGTGATCGGTGATCGCTTGCAGATGGTTACGCTGCTCGGCGGCCTTGAGTTCGGTGACGTCGGTCATCACCGCCAGCGACAGTTCGCCCTGCATCTCGCTTTCGGCGACCGTTGCTTCCATGATCAACACGTCCAGGAAGCTGTCGTCAGAGCGGCGGAATTTGACCGTGATGCCGCCGGCAACGCCATGGCGTGCCTCGTAGATCGGCCGATCGGTGTCGATGACGAAGCTCTCGAACGACTGCCCGATCACGTCATCGCGGTCATAGCCGGTCGCACGCAGCCAATAGTCGCTGACCGCCGTCAACCGGTCGCCGGCGTCCACCGAGTAGAGCATGGCCGGCGTCCGGTTATAGATATTCGTCGCGCGTTCGTGGGCCAGCCGGATCTGTCGCTCCTCGGCGGCCAGATGGTCCTGCATTTCGTTGAAATTGGCGGCGAGCGTGCCCATTTCATCGCCGGAAACCCAGTCGACCTTATGGCGAGAGCCGAGCCGCCGCGTCGCCTCGATGGCCGCCGTCAACCGCGCCAGCGGCTTGATCACCAACTGCCGGTTTCCGACGATCGCGGTCACGAAGACGACGAGCACGGCGAAGACGAAGATGGCGATGATTGCCCATTCGTCTCGATAGGTGCCGTCGAACAGCGACCGCCGCGCGACATACATGTCGATCTGGCCAACGGTCTTGAGCCCCTCGATCGTCCGATACGTGATCGGCAGGGAGAGGCGCGTGGAATTGCCGACATCGGCCTTCTCGGGCATCGCCACGTGAATCTGGCCCGAGAGATCGTGGACCGCGATCTGCACAACGACGTGGCTGGCTGCCATTGCCTTGACGATCTGCTCGACGCTTTCGTCATCGAAATCCCAGAGCGGCTTGCCGAGCGCCTTGGCGTTCGCCTCGATCATGATCTGGCTGCGGTCGGCGGCATCCTTGGCGGACCTGCCTTCGGAGAGATGGAAAAACAGGACGAAGAGAGGCGCGACGACCAATACCAGGACGGCAAAGATGATCGAAATGAAGCGGTTCTCGACTGAATGCGTCAACATCGGCGCAATTCGACCCCTGGAACTTCCGCAACGCGAATTTCATACCGTGGCTGATGCGTGCCCCCCAGCCCCTTCGTCCGCGTTCTTACACCAGCATGTCTTAAATTCTGCTGAAAACCGGAACCGCAATTCTATTCACGGTCCGGGCGCACAAAACGAAACCCCGCCGGCAGGGGAACCGAGCGGGGTCAGTCGTTCTTTGATGATGCGGGAGACCCGCCTTGCATCAGGCCTCGGCAGCAGCCTCTTCGGTAACGCCGGCGGCCGGAGCGACGATCGTGGCGATCGTGAAGTCACGGTCGGCGATAACAGGGGTCGAACCCTCGGGCAGCTTGACCTGCGAGATGTGGACGCCGTCGCCGATCTTCAGGCCGCTGAGGTCAGCGGTGAGGAATTCCGGGATGGCATTGGCCGGGCAATGCAGCTCGACTTCGTGGCGCACGATGTTGAGCACGCCGCCGATCTTCATGCCGGGCGACTTTTCGCCGTTGACGAAGTGGACCGGCACTTCAACGGTCACATTGGTGGTCGCCGACACGCGTAGGAAATCCACATGCACAGTGGTATCCTTGACCGGGTCGAGCTGGTAGTCCTTCGGCAGGACGGAGATCTTCTTGCCGTCGACGTCGATGGTTGCCACCGTCGTCATGAAACCACCGGCATGGATCTTGAGCGTCAGCTCCTTGACCGGAAGCGCGATGGAGATGGGGGCCTGCTTGTCACCATAGATGACCGCAGGAACGAGGCCGTTGCGGCGAAGTTCGCGGGAGGACCCCTTACCAACCCGATCGCGCAGCTCGGCCTTGAGCTCGTAAGCAACGTGGCTCATGGCTATTCCTTTCTAGTGTTATGGAGGGTC